>CAMYVI010000010.1 GCA_947302185.1 uncultured Lachnospiraceae bacterium | reverse complement strand
TGCCATAGCCGCCGTTATTCCCGTAACCGCCATTGTTATAGTCGTTGCCGGGCCAGTGAATCTTCTGTTTCAGTGTCTGGTAAAGCGCAGCTTCTGTCAGGGCATAGTAAGGATTAAAATAGAAGATACCTACCAGTCCCATTGTCAGGAGTGTCAGCGCAGCCCATCCTATAAAAGAAAGCTTGAGAATGAAAGCATTCATTTTCTCACCATCCATCATCTGTTTGGACAGCATAAATGCTTCCTCCTTTGAGAGATTCGGGTTCTCAGCCAACAGATACGGAACCATCATATACTCATACGATTTGACTATGCCCGGTATTATAAAAAGCAGCGACCACAAAGAAATAAATAAATCCTTACAGAACATGTTCCACACAACGTTCCAGTAGTTTACGGCAAAACCGGCTTTAAGACAGTCGAGCTCAGCCGGATGAAGGATATCTTCCAGAAAGTATCTCCTGCAGCTCACCTCCAGAGGTCTCAGAAGAAAAATCCTAAGCGCTATTCCGACAACTCCTGCCACGAAAACAGCTGTCAATATGATGGGCAGATACCGGTCTATCGCATAGGAAAAATCAGATATTTCATCTGCATTTGCTGCTCCGCCCCCTGACGCATATGACACAGCCGTGAGTCCCAGCAGGAAAGCGACAAAAACAGACTTCCAATAAGATCCTCGAAGCGCCGTTTGTGCCATCTGCTTTAATTGAGCCCTGTTCCAATACATATACTTTACCTCCTCAGATTTTTGACCATATCAAAGAAAAATGATTCTCCTGCCTGAATTATCTCATTCCCGGCAGGAACAGCTCACCGATTCCTGTGCTTTCTGAAAGTATCGCCGGAAAGATATTCTATTATCCTGGTTTCCGTCTTTGAATACAAGAATTTCTGCGCCGAGAACACGCTGTAATAATCCGAGAGCATATAGCTGATTGCTATAACAATAAAGAAGAATCCCATTCCGCTCTGACCAAACAGCTCCATAGCGATGATCATTGATGTGAACGGGCTGTTCGTTATGGCACAGAATACTCCGCACATGCCGCACGCCGCACATAGTTCGGCAGGCAGGCCGAGTAAAGCTGACAGAAAACTGCCCATCGTCGCACCGATAAAGAAAGACGGGACGATCTCTCCGCCTTTAAAACCCGTCTCCAGCGTCAGACAGGTGAAAAGAATCTTCATTATAAAAGCGTACCAGACAGTGTTTCCTTTAAACGCTGCCGCCATGACGTTTTCACCGAGCCCGATATAATCCTGTGTTCGTAAGACAAAAACAAGCCCTGCCACAAGGAAACCGCCGACGGTGACTCGAACATACGGGTTTTTAATACGCTCTTTGAAAAATACTCCCGAGTAATGCAGGCATAACACGAATAGAATGCCGACAGCAGCGCAGGCAACTCCCATGATAATCGCTTTCGAAAAAGCCACAGAATAAAGCGCCGGAACTTTTTCCACCTCATAAGGAATGGTCAATGTGTGTACATGAAGCCGTACAGATACCGCATGTGCGGTCAGCGATGCAAACACGCAAGGCACAAGTGCAGTATAATACACCATACCTATATTGACGAACTCCATCGGAAGAATCGCCGCGGCAAGCGGCGTGCCGAACAGAGCCGCGAACGCAGCACTCATACTGCACATAATAAGGATGCGCCTGTCACTGCTTCCCAGTTTCAATTTCGATGCTGCAAAGTCACCTATACTTCCGCCCAGCTGCAGGGCGGCTCCCTCTCGTCCGGTCGACCCTCCGAAAGCATGCGTCAGAACTGTCGCCGTAAAAATCAGGGGTCCCACAACGAGCGGAATTTCCTTCTCTTCCCGGACCGCTACGATCACAGTATTGGTTCCTTTATCATCTGCCCTTCCTGCGATGTTATACAGAAAAACGATCAGCAGACCGGCTAATGGCAATCCGGCAATTATCCACATGTTTTCAAGTCTGAATTCTGTGACTCTTTCAATTGAAAAAGCAAATGCACTGGTCACCCCGCCGATAAAAACGCCGGAAATACCGGCGAGAACGATCCATTTGAACAACGTAATAAAGGATTTTTTGAAATTGTGCATGAAGTCACCCCGTCTGTAAAAACCCATTACTTATCTGACCAGAAGCCTGATTCAATTATATTTACCCATCAAAAAGACGATTGCGGTTTGTTTCGCGCTGCTCGATAGATGTCGGAACCGTGCTTCCGACACTGTAATCATTCTTCCCACTCGAGCAAGCTCGGTGTCAGAATGATACTTTTGGCACTGTAATCATTCTATTATTAAGAAGCAAATATGTAAAGGAGGAAATATTCACTCGATCAACACACCGGTCCGCATCATCCCGCGACCGGGTCTGTCGAACGTTATTAAGGATAGTTCATTTATTTCAGTTGCTATTTTCCGTTCGACGCGTTAAGATATGTTACATGTTTTGAAAACTCAATATTATATCTGTACATTCTCAGGAGTAAAAAATGAAAAAGAAAATCCTTATCTGCGCACTTGCGCTAACATTTACATTTACCGGATGTTCCGGCTCTTCTTCTTCCACAGCATCCGATGCCTCCACGGCAGAGGAAACAGCCGACGTCAGTGATTCCGCAACAGCCGGGGAAGCGGCCGCCGAAGCCGATATAGAAGAAGAGGCCGCTACAGAATCCGAAAAAGTCTATCAGACTGATTTGAAGATTGAGATCTCCGATAAAAACATGGCTGACGGAAAAGCTTCAGACTTCGTAAAAATCGGCGATTACAAGGCTTTTGAATCTTCAGTTCCCGAGGACACAGCAGCCGAATCCGGCATGACAGCCAATATAGCGTTCTCCGGAACTGTTGTCGGTGAGGACAAGCCGCGCGACGGTATGACCTCTGACAGTTATGATCTGATTCTCGGATCGGGCAGTTTTATTCCGGGTTTCGAGGATGCCCTGATCGGACATAAAGCAGGCGAGACAGTTGAATTCACAATTCCTTTCCCGGAAAACTATGGCGAGACGACCCTGGCCGGAAAAGATACCGATTGGACCGTGACGATCAACAGCCTCAGTAATTCTCTGACACTCTTTTACAGCAAGATTGTAAATGAGGCAGAAATCAGCTCATTCCCCAAGGATCTCTATGATAATGTAGCAGAGTATGTCTCTGCCATTTACACCAAGAACGCAGAGGATGCGGGACAGTCCCTCGATGAGTTCCTTACGAGCAACAGCATCGATATGGAACCGGATATCCGATCCCAGTGCCGTGTATGGCTTGTATCATCCGCAATCCTTGAAGCAGAAGGAATAACAGAGGAATCAGAGGAATTCACTTCCATGATGTCAGATGTTCTCTCCGCTTACGGATATAAAACGCTCGATGCAGCGGTCGGCTCCGGTGTCCCGGAGAATTATATCAAATCTGCTACAGCCAGCCAGGTCGTTCTGAAGATAATCAACGAGAAAGCTGAATAACCGATTACAAAAAATGCCGGCATCCAACGATGCCGGCATCCTTCATACAGGTCTGCATCATCATTTTTGTATTAGCACTTCATCACCCGAATGGACATACCGAAGCTGTTCTCCCATTGTGATTTTCATGATTTTATACGCCGGTTCTCCCGTACAATGACAGGTATAGAACATTATCGGATACTTTTTTAATTCCCTGCCGATATCCAGGATTTCCCGCAGTTCTTCATCTGTATATTTCATCTTCTTCATCAGATGAAAACCGCTGATCACTGCATCAGGATAAGAATCGTACTTCTCCTTGTAAGAGTCCAGAATGCTTAAGATCCCGTTATGAGCACATCCGGACATGAGGATTTTTCTGTTTCCGTCACTGACCACAAGATACTGCTCGTGCCCGAAATCATCCCTCACATACTCTCCGTTTTCTTTTACCAGAAGCCTTTTATCGGCAAACGGAATCTTATGCGATCTTTCCTTCACTGTAAACAGCTCGATCTCCTCGTCGATCCGGAAATCGCCGCATATCATTTTAACCTGCGGCAGGCTCGCAATATCCTTATCTATGCCGATATACCTGTAACGGTTCTCACCTGCATTCTCTCCGTCATCGGCATAATAATCATCCTTTGCCGACTGCTGCATATAAATAACAGCATCGGGATTGAGCTTTGAAAAAGCCATGATTCCGCCCGAGTGATCATAATGACCGTGACTCAGGATGACTGTATCAACTTGCGTGAGATCGATTCCGAGTCTAATGGCATTTTTGAGAGTCTCATCCGAAGGTCCGAGATCCAACAGCAATTTGTGTTTTGATATCTCCACATAAAAAGACAAACCGTGCGCATGTAAGCATCCCGCTTTGCCCTCTGTATTTTCTATCAAATTTACTATTTTCATAGAAGCCGGTCTCCTTTGATCATCTCTGATGTCCCGTCTCATAAGTCAGAGTCATTTTCATGTCATGCTGAGGCTTTTATTCTTCATCACGAGATTGTACTCACGATGAAGAATAAAAAAAGGTATTGGCATAAACCAATACCCAAAGATTCGTAACCACGGCGATTAGTCATTATGAAAATTCGGCATGAGCACATTCATTCTCGATCACATCTACATAATGACCGCCTGCAGTCTCCTCAACATTCATTTCCTGAATTGTCGGGATTTCCCATCTTTCCATAACCACTTCCTCCTTAGGGACAAGTACGTTTCTCATTAACCAATCAGGCCGTTCTCAAGTGTTCTGAAGACTCCCGAGAATGCCCTCTCTGTAATGCAAGCTCCCCTATCCCTTCGTGGGAATTGCATACAGAAAAGAAGAACATGTTATTTAAGCGTTCTTCCTTCTAACGGCTATTATGAAGCACCGCCTTTGCAATGGCATCCGCACTCGCACTCGATTGGCATCTGAGATGTGCCGCCAGCTGTCTCCTGCACATTGAGTTCATGGATTTCCGGAGCTGTCCATCTTTCCATAGTAACATTCCTCCTTTTTCTGAGTTAATAACAACAACCTATTAGAGTATACGTCCATTCGTTATAAAAGTCAACTACCCCCATATAAACTTTTAGAATAGACAATAATTGTTACCCCTTCATGTAAAGCACGATACCCCTTCCGTACATTACATGCTAAAGACAGTTTAAGCCATATCTATTTAATTGTAAAGGGATTAATTGAAACAAATCTCTATATATTTCTGTACAAAATCCTGTACAAAATCCTCTACAAAATGCTTTAACACGAAATGATCAAATCTGTGACAGGACAATTGCAGTGAACATGAGCCCGCATCCGGTGATTTCTTTTATATTCAATGCCTGGCCCAGGATAATCCAGCCGCATATAGCAGAAAATACACTCTCAAGGCTCATTGAAAGAGATGCTACAGTCGGATTAAGGTTCCGCTGTCCCACAATCTGCAGAGTGTACGCTACCCCACTGCTCATCACACCCGCATATATAATCGATCCGGCTGCTGCTCTGATACTTTCTACCGTAATCTGTTCAAATGCCAGCATGCAGATTGTTGCAAGCACCGCTGTCACCAAAAACTCAGCGACTGATAATCTGACCGGATCCGTCATGGGAGAAAAATAATCCACACACATGATCTGCAGGGCAAACAGAAAGGCGCAAAGAAGCATCAGAGAGTCTCCCGCACCGAGTTCAAGAGGCCCGTTTATACAGAGCAAATACAATCCGGCCACACTGAGCATGACACATCCCCAGATTTTCGATTTGACCCGTTTTCCGAAAAATAAGGAAATAAGCGGAACAATGATGACATACTGAGCAGTTATGAATCCGGCTTTAGCTGTCGTCGTAACAGATATGCCCGCTTGCTGAGAACTGCTTGCCAGAAATAGAAAAAGCCCGCAGAATATCCCGCCGAGAAGCAGAATTTTCCATTGGTATCTGTTCTTCGGAGCAGTAGATTCCCCCTCTGAACGAATGTGCATGCGGTCGCGGACAAGTATAACAGGCAGCAAAAAAAACACAGCGACCCAGTTCCTGAGCGCCAGGTATGTAAAAGGCCCTACGAAATCAGCTCCTATACTTTGGGCAACAAAAGCGCTTCCCCAGATTACGGAACAGAGGATAAGCATGAGCGTGTGCGTGAGTTCCTCTTTTTTAGTCAATGTCTTTCCCATTCTGTTGTTTCCTCTTCAGATGCTTCCCTATTCCAAACCTATTCCGAAACGCTACCCATATTATCATATTACGTGTTCGGCAGGCAAGTATCTGTGCTATACTTAGAATTTATCAAAGGTGGTCACCCGGTCGTCATCCGACCGACCCGGCATGATAACTCAATTCACGTCCCAAGATAAATTTGAGTTCACCACAGACAGAAGCTGTTGTCATATTCCGCTCAAGTGTTATAAAGGTAGAAAATATGTCCGAAAGATTCTCAAGAACCGAGCTTCTCATCGGAAGAAGCGCAATTGAAACGCTCAGAAATTCACATGTAATAATCTTCGGCGTCGGAGGAGTCGGAGGCTACGTAGTCGAAGCTCTTACCAGAAGCGGCGTAGGGGCTATTGACGTCGTAGACAATGATACCGTCTGCATGTCCAACATTAACCGTCAGATCATAGCCACAACGTCTACAATCGGAATGTATAAAGTGGATGTTGCCGAAAAAAGGATGTTGGATATCAACCCTGACATACGGGTCACAAAACACAGGTGTTTCTATCTGCCGGAAACTGCAGACCGCTTCGATTTCAGTCAATATGATTATGTTGTGGATGCTATCGATACCGTTACCGGAAAAATTCAGATCATTATGCAGGCTGAGGAAGCACATGTACCTGTTATTTCAAGTATGGGGACCGGAAACAAAATGAATCCGTCAGAACTCACGGTGGCAGACATCTATGAGACATCAGTCTGTCCGCTTGCCAGGGTCATGAGAAGAGAGCTTAAGAAAAGAGGTATCAGGAAGCTTAAAGTTGTCTATTCGAGAGAACAGCCAAAAGAGCCGCTCGTCAAAATGACGGACGGCCCTCGAAGAAGTGTTCCCGGATCAACTTCATTTGTTCCGAGCACAGCCGGCCTCCTCATTGCTTCGGAGGTCGTCAAGGAACTTATTTCTTTAAATGACCGAAATTAAATTTGACCGCTGAGAGGGAGTATTTGTCTGATATCGGCATAAGGAATATCCGGATAGCATTCGGCGACCCCTTTATAAGTGATCTTGCCGTCATACGTATTGATAGCCGAATAAATCACTTCATTATCTTCGCATGCCTTTTTAAGGCCCTTATTCGCAATCTGGAGACCATAGCGCAGCGTTGCATTGGTAAGAGCTATAGTCGAAGTACGTGATACGGCTCCCGGCATGTTGCCTACGCAATAATGAACAACCCCCTCCTCTATAAAGATCGGATCGTCGTGGGTAGTGACATGAGATGATTCACCGCATCCGCCCTGATCGATGGCTACATCTACGAATACCGCTCCGTCCTTCATCTCCGGGAGATATTTTCTCTTGAAAAGCTTAGGCGTAGCGGAACCGGGGATAAGAACACTGCCTACAACGAGATCAGCATCACGGACTGCTTTTTCGATATTAGCATCTGTCGATACAAGCGTCTGGATCCTTGCACCGAATATTTCATCCAGATACTCGAGGCGCTTCAGATTTATATCAATAATTGTGACATTTGCACCGATTCCGACGGCAGCCCGGCATGCATTTGCACCGACTGTTCCCGCTCCGAGAATGACCACATTGCCTTTCGGTGTGCCGGGCACGCCTGCGAGAAGAATGCCCTCGCCTCCGAACTTCTTTTCCAGATATTTGGCACCTTCCTGAATACTGAGGCGGCCCGCTATCTGACTCATGGGAATAAGGAGCGGAAGGCTGCCGTCTCTCTCTCTCAGAGTCTCATAAGCTACACCCGTCACTTTGGCTTTGATGAGCGCTTCGGTCTGCTCCGGATCGGGAGCGAGATGGAGATACGTATAAAGAATCAGCCCTTCATGGAAAAGAGGATATTCATCCGGAAGAGGTTCCTTTACCTTGACCATCATCTCACACTCTTCCCACACCGTCTTTGCATCGTCTATCATCTTTGCACCGGCTTCTTCATACTCCGAGTCCGTAAACCCCGAACCGGAACCTGCGCCTTTCTCGATCAGAACATCATGCCCTGCTGCCACATAAGCTTTCACGTTATCAGGCGTGAGACCTACACGGAACTCATTGTTCTTGATTTCTTTTACACATCCGACCTTCATACTGATTCCTCCTCAAATAAATTAGGATTCTTGAAAACAGAAATTCATGACTCGAAATTCACAGAAAGAGTTTGAATTCTTGAGATGAATATTCTGAATTCATTACGATAATTATATCAAAATAAATTTGACACGTCACTATTTTACTCCAACTTCCGCCGTTCATTACGGTTTTCAAAAATGCACTTTAATCGGTTACAAATACCGATTTCTGTGATAATATAGAGGCTGTTGATATTCCCTGACGACGGGGATTCAAACAGGTATTCCAATGCTGAAAGGAGGTGGTTTCATGAGTGATAAAAATAGCGACAATCCTCATCCCCCGCAACCCATGAAATCCACACTTTACGCAAAGGAGACCCGCTATGGAAGAAATCAAAGATATTGATGAGAATATTCTCCGTGATCTGCTTTCTCAAAAAAAATACAAGGAGCTCCGGGAAACATTATCGGAAATGAATACTGCCGATATTGCCGCTATCATGGATGAGATGGAGGACGAGGATTCTCTCAGAATCTTCCGAATACTTCCGAAAGACATGGCTGCGGATGTCTTTTCAGATCTGGAAATTGACGGCCAGCAGTATATCATCTCATCTCTGTCCGACAAGGAAGCTTCTAACATCATCGACAATATGATGGCCGACGATGCCACTGATCTTCTTGAGGAGATGCCGGCGAACGTCGTTAAAAGAATTCTCGCAAATGCCTCGCCGGAAACGCGAGCCGACATAAATCATCTGCTCCGCTACCCTGAGGATTCTGCCGGAAGTATCATGACGGTCGAGTATATTGACCTTCTCGAGACAATGACCGTCGAAGATGCTATCAAACGAATTAAACGAATCGGTCTTGATTCCGAGACAGTCAATATATGTTATGTCCTTGACAAGCGCCGAAAGCTTGTCGGCACAGTAGCACTGCGTTATCTTCTTCTCAAGGCAGATGATGAGCTGATCGTCGATATCATGAATGACAATGTCATCAGCATCAACACCCTGACCGACCAGGAAGAAGCTGCCCAGATGTTCAAGAAATACGATTTCACCGCTATGCCCGTTGTCGATAATGAGAACCGTCTGGTCGGTATCATAACAATCGACGACGTTGTGGATATTCTCGAAGAAGAGGCCACAGAGGATATCGAAAAGATGGCAGCTATCATACCTACCGACAAGCCTTATTTCAAAGTCGGCATCTTTGAGACATACAGAAAGCGAATGCCCTGGCTTCTTCTGCTCATGATTTCCGCCACATTCACAGGGGCGATCATAACCAGTTACGAGGAAGCGCTTGCATCTTATGTGGTTCTCACGGCATATATTCCGATGCTGATGGATACCGGCGGAAATGCAGGTTCTCAGGCCAGTGTTTCCATCATCCGCGGTCTCTCCCTGGGTGAAGTGGAATTCGAAGATATTCTCAAAGCGATCTGGAAGGAAATACGCGTAGCTGTTCTCTGCGGCACTACTCTTGCAGCGACCAATTTCATAAAGCTCCTGGTTCTGGACCACCTTGAGCTTAAAATAGCTATGATTGTGTGCATCACGCTCGTAATGGTCGTCACATTTGCAAAACTGGTAGGCTGTTCCCTTCCTCTGATTGCGGCAAAAATCGGTTTTGACCCGGCTGTCATGGCTTCGCCGCTCATCACGACGATCGTCGATGCGATTTCGCTTTCCGTCTACTTTGCGCTTGCAACTAACATTTTGCATATCGCCACTTAAAGGAAAATTTCAGGCAACAGATAAGGCTGTAACTTTACGGCAGGAGTTCCTGCCACACGGTTGCAGCCTTTTATTTATTCTTCATCGCGCAATGATCGAATAGCGGCCGATAAACCGGCCGTTTATCATTTCATAAAAGTGTATCTTTTCTGATGCACAGACGCGGCGGCAGAAACCTTATCCTTGAATTGTTCCCTTTTCCCTAGTATTATATAGGAAATGCCCAAAATCCCTGAACGGTTATATACGGCATACGGAGGAAACTATGCTAGAATTAAAAAATGTCGGCTTCGTAGCAGACGGCGAAGTCGAAATCCTGAAAGATGTAACTCTCACCATTAACGAGCGATTTGTAGCGATCACCGGTCCGAACGGCGGCGGAAAATCCACTCTTGCCAAATTGATTGCCGGAATTTACGAGCCTACAAGTGGTCAGATCCTTCTCGACGGCGTTGATATCACTCATATGAGCATCACAGACCGTGCAAATCTCGGCGTCTCCTACGCCTTCCAGCAGCCTGTCCGCTTCAAAGGCCTTCAGGTCAGGGACCTGATCCGTCTTGCTGCAGGAAGAAAGATCACCATTTCCGAAGCCTGCAACTATCTCAGCGAAGTCGGTCTTTGCGCCCGCGATTATATCGATCGTGAAGTCAACGCCAGTCTCTCAGGCGGCGAGCTGAAAAGAATCGAGATAGCCATGGTCCTGGCGCGCGGAACAAAGCTTTCGGTATTCGATGAACCTGAAGCGGGTATCGACCTCTGGAGTTTTCAGAACCTGATCCAGGTCTTTGAGAAAATGTACGAAGAGACACGCGGAAGCATTCTGATCATCAGTCATCAGGAGCGCATTTTGAATATCGCGGATAAGATCATCGTTATCCGGGACGGTGAAGTCACCAAATCCGGAACAAGAGATGAGATTCTTCCCGAACTGCTTCAGAGTGCAGACGCAGGAAGTGTCGCCTGCGATAAGCTGACACAGAAAATCATGTGAGGTGATTGTTACTATGGATGAAATACAGAGAACTCTATTAAAAGAAGTCGCCGATCTCGATGCTCTTCCGGTAGGTGCCTATAATATCCGTTCAAACGGCGCCGCTGCCGGACGCAATTCTACAGCCAATATCGAAATTGTACCCAAAGAGGACAAGCCCGGTATCGAGATATATATCAAACCCGGAACAAAAAAAGAGAGTGTGCATATTCCCGTCATCATCACACAGACAGGTCTCACCGACCTCGTATATAACGATTTCTACATCGGAGAAGATTGCGATGTGACTATCATCGCCGGGTGCGGAATCCACAACTGCGGCGGAGAACTGAGCCAGCATGACGGCATTCACACGTTCTACATAGGAAAGAATTCAAAGCTTCGTTACGTTGAAAAGCATTATGGCTCCGGCGATGAAGTCAGCAAGCGCGTTATGAATCCGACGACTATTGTACACCTCGACGAGGGAGCAAATATGGAGATGGAGACGACGCAGATCGCCGGCATAGACGACACGGACCGGAGAACCGAGGGGGATCTCAAAGCAGGTGCAATGCTTGTTGTCAAGGAAAAAATCCTCACAACAGGTGTTCAGAAAGCAAAGACATATTTCAATGTCGACCTGGACGGCGAAGGATGTTCGGCTAATATCATCAGTCGAAGCGTCGCCAAGGAGAACAGCCGCCAGCATTTTGACAGCCGGATCAACGGAAACGCGCCCTGTGCGGGGCATTCCGAATGTGATTCCATCATTATGGATCACGGATGTGTCACGGCAAGCCCTCAGCTCACAGCCAACAATATCGACGCAAGCCTGATTCATGAAGCTGCAATCGGAAAGATCGCCGGCGAACAGCTCATGAAACTTATGACGCTCGGGCTGACGGAGAAAGAGGCTGAGGAACAGATAGTAAACGGATTTCTGAAGTAAAGAAAAACTATTACAGCATAAGGCTAACGGCCGGCGGCTGAAAAGTTCAGCATTAATGCACAAACTTTACAGCTGCCGGCCGTTTCTTCATCGCGTGATCGTACTCACGATGAAAACGATGGTCACCTTGTACGCGTTCCATATACTTACGTCACGAGTACTGCACGATGAAAATTCAAGTCTCGCTCCTGTGTAATTTCAGATACCCCGGAAGGAAAAACGAAGTTCAAGAGGACGCGAATTGTCAATCCGATACTCCGGATGTGTCAGCGCTCCCCAGGTATCATCCCCGCCTATGCCCATCTGGGTCAGTCCGACACGCACATACGTGTTGATCACCGGCGGAAGCTCATTGGGATGTGTCGCATTGTCTATCTCATGAGGCGTATAGGGCAGTACGGACATGCTAAGGGAATCTCCCTCGAATCGAATGCCCCTGCCGCGTAAATCGGTCACCTCGGCGAAGCGCACATCTGTCTTGTTCCCGCACTCCTGCGGAACAAGATATTTTGATATATTGTCAGAAACTCTGTTCCTGAACACGCCCATTTTGGCATGCTTTCTGTCTGCGTATGTCTCTTCCGGCCCTCTTCCGTACCACATAACATTTTCATAATCTGCATCCAGGGTGAACATCATACTGAATTCCGGAAGCTCCCCGACGTCGGCCGATGCATCCATCAGCATCCTGACATCTACGATACCGTCACTGTGTACCAGATAGCTGACCCTGCAGTCTTTAGCCGGTTTTGTGGGGAGGTGATACGTGTAAGTCACCGTCACACTGTCTTCTCCGTGCTCCCACGTACACTCCGTGCTCCGCCGTCCGTGATGATACTTATGAGTAGCATACATGCTCGCGATCTTCCAGTCTCCCGCACGGAACGGAAGCAGGTTAGCATTATCATTTTCCGTCAAAGCTCTCCAGAAATTAGGCATGGGCCTCCTTTTCAGAAGCTCTTTGCCGCAGTAGCGATAAGACACAAGACCTCCGTGCAAAATCGAGAAAAGAATCTCATAGTCATCTCCCTTAACGCCGATATTATTCCAGCCTTCGACGACCTTCATAGCGGATTTGATATGACCGGCATTTTTCCGCTTTCCTATAATTTTCTGGCCGTAAGCGACCTCATGGCCTCGTTCAGCCCATATTGTGTCCTCTTTGAGACGGAAGGAAACCGTGAGCACATATTCACCTTCCTCTTCCGGATAGGCAAGAGGACACGGCAGACAGCCCTCTGTGAGAGGTAATACACTAATTTGACCGCGGTGCTCTTCTAACAGTTCACCCTCCTTTTCAAGAGTAATGATACAGTCATATTCCCCGGTGTCAGTAAAAAGGCTGTTGTTTCTGACCAGAATGCTCGTACCTTCAAAAGCGACCTTTATGTCCTGATAATTGAACTTTACCTCCTGCATCTTGGGCGATGCATCCCTGTATCTCCCATACACGATTCCGTTTCCCGAAAAACTTCCGTCATTCGGCCGGTCGTCGAAATCTCCTCCGTATCCGAGAAATTCGTTTCCGTAACGGTCTTTAGTAAGTATCGCCTGGTCTATGTAATCCCAGATGAAACCGCCCTGGAACAAAGGTTCCTTTTCAGTCAGATCCGTATATTTGTGCATAGCGCCGCATGAATTTCCCATAGCATGCGTGTACTCACAGTTTATATACGGCTTTTCCCGATTCAGTGAGAGCCACTTTTTAATATCCTCTACCGTAGCATACATGGTGCTTTCCATATCGGATGTATCCGGGAACCGACGGTCCCCGCTGATTCCTTCATAGTGGACCAGTCTCGTGTGATCCCACCGGTGGAATGCTTCATGCATGCGATAAATGACCTCACCGCCGAAACTCTCGTTGCCGCAGGACCAGATGAGTACTGCGGGATGATTCTTATCCCTCTCATACATTGACTTTGCCCGGTCGAGAAGCAGCTCCAGATATTCTTTTCTGTTACCCGGAACTGCCTCCTCAAGAGGCACTTTGTGATTTATAACGGCGTCAAATACGCCGTGACTTTCCATATTGTTCTCGTCGATCATATAGAGACCGTATTTGTCACATAGTCGGTAAAGGGCTGTACGATTCGGATAATGGCTCGTCCGGATAGCATTTATGTTGTTCCGTTTCATGAGAATGACGTCCTGCTCCGCATAACTGTCCGGAACGCATCTTCCGCTCACCGGTGAGAACTCATGCCTGTTAACGCCGCGGAATACTATCCGTTTGCCGTTAATACACATTATATTACGGATGAGTTCAAATCTGCGGAATCCTACTTTTTCGACGATGACCTCCATGAACCGGTCGTCCTCATCAAATACCTCTATTTTCAGATCATACAGTTCCGGTTTCTCCGCGCTCCATTTTCTGGGATTTTCCACATCCAGATGTACTTCAGTCCCGTCCGGAAGAGACGTCAGAACCGCATCCGCCTCATTAACGATTGTCTGACCGTCAAGAAGTGTCAGTCTTGCCATTCCTTTTCCCCAGGATTTCAGAGTAACCGCGAGATCCGCATCACGGTAATCATCGTCAAGAATCGTTTGTATTTTGAGATCCCGGACGTGTACATCCGGAACTGTATAGAGATATACATCTCTGAAAATGCCGCTGAAGCGGAAAAAATCCTGATCTTCCAGCCAGCTGCCCGCAGTGAATCGGAATACCTGCACAGCCAGTTTATTTTCCCCATCATATTTTATGTATGGGGTCAGTTCGAACTCTGACGGCGTAAAGCTGTCCTCGGCATATCCGATATAATGTCCGTTCAGCCAGAGCGCCATCCCGCTTTCCGTACCGTCAAATGTGATGTATATCGGGCGATTGAGCATTTTGTCCGGTACCCGAAAATACTTCACATAGCTTGCAACAGGATTGAACTCTTCGGGAATCTGACCGGGTCTTATATCTTCGGATCCGTCCCACGGATACTGCACATTGACATACTGCGGATGTCCGTACCCTTCCATCTGAATATGGGCGGGGACCCGAATCGTATCCCAGCTGTGACAGTCGATCTCCATGGAAGCAAATTCTTTAAGGCAGCTCTCATAATTCTTCGCCCACATGAATTTCCAGACGCCGTTCAGGCTGACCTTGAAATCAGATACCCCCGCCGGCACACCATTCTCATGGCTGTAATACTCGTGATCAGAGTGAGCATCAAGGCGGTTCTCCCGGAAAATTTCGGGGTTTCTTACTATCTCATAATTAAATTCTGACATAAAATCTCCTTAAACGAAAAAGGAATGCCACCATCGTCCCGGCAAAACATCGTGTTACTGCCAGGGAATTGTGGCATCCCCTTTCATTACAACACCTGATTATTACTTGACCGCACCGGTAATACCTTCTGTGAACTGTTTCTGCAGAATGAAGAAGATGACCATCGTCGGAATCGAGCAGAAAAGAACGCCCAGCATCAGTACACCGTAATCAATCGTGTAACCTGCAGCAAGGTTAGCGATAAGCATCGGCATCGTCTGAGCTTTCTGATCCGTCATGATGACTCTCGGCCAGAGATAAGCATTCCATGCGTTCATAAATGTGATAACCGCCGCTGCCGCATATGTTGCCTTCATGACCGGCAGATACATCTGGAAGAAAATCTGCACTTCGCCGAGACCGTCTATTCGTGCAGCTTCCATGATATCAATCGGGAAGTTTCTGGAGTTCTGCCGGAACATCATGATCAGGAACGGTGTGGAGATACCCGGAAGCATGAAGCCCCATACACTGTTCAGGAAGCCAAGCTTGACCATGATCTTAAAGAGCGGAATCATTGTCGCTACGCCCGGTACCATCATAGCCAGCAGAAGAATCGAGAACAAAAGGTCTTTCTGCTTATCGTGATAAAGCTCAAAACCGTAACCGGCGAGTGAACAGATGAACAGCGCAAGCACTGTCTGAACGATCGCGTAAACGAATGAATTCTTCATGGCCCCGCCAAGATCCTGCAGCTGGAGCAGTCTCTTCCAGTTCTCCATCAGGTATCCGCCGAAAAAGATCTTTCCTCTTGCCACATCAACACTCTTGTTGGTAGCTGCCGTAACCATCCAGTAGAGCGGGAACACCGAAATAAAAGATACGATTGTGAGAAAGATGTAGGAAGGGATGAGCCTTCTCTGTATCATAGAACGGTTTTTCTTCTCAGTCACGTGTATCACCTACTTTCAGATTTATGATCGCAAGTACTGCGACAAGGATAAAGACGAAGAACGACATGGCGGACGCGTAGCCGAAATTCGCAACGCCCTGTCCGAAAGAATTGTTATAAATGTAATGAGACATCGTAATCGTCGAGTTGGCAGGTCCGCCGGCCGTCAGGTTGACGGACTCGTCGAACAGCTGAAGGGTTCCGTTTATGGACATGATGAATGTCATGATGATTGTCGGACGAAGAAGCGGAACCGTAATATGCCAGAACGTCTTCCAGCCGTTAGCACCGTCAATTTTGGCTGCCTCATAGACTGAATACTCGATCCCCTGTAAGCCTGCGAGATAGAATACCATGTTATAACCTGTCCATCTCCAGATCAGGGCTAAGATAATGACCATCTTTGCGGTCCATGCAGTTCCGAGGAAGTTTATATTCGAGCTCGTGAGATGGAGGCTCTGGAGAATCGAATTGATAAGACCCTGTGTCGCGAACAGAGACTTAAAAATAAGCGAGTAGGAAACCAGAGCGGTTGCGCACGGGAGGAACACACAGGTGCGGAACAGACCTCTGAATTTCAAATCCCGGTTGTTCAGCAGCTGAGCAAGCAGGATTGCGAGGATCAGCATGATCGGAACCTGAATAATGAGATAGAGGAATGTATTTGTTACAGACCGCATAAAGAGCTTGTCTGAGAACATTCTGGTATAGTTATAGGTGAGCGGCTTCGCCCACTGCATATTTGCGCTGGATCCGGTCTTGAACGACGTAAGGAGCGCCTGAATGATCGGATAAAAACTCATGATGAAGATGAGAAGTGTTGCAGGAATCAAAAACATCCATCCTGCCCTCTCCTGTTTTGCAGTTACGCTTTTTCCCTGTTTCTTCAAGATTTGACCTCCTTCCTTATCTGTGAAGAAGCGGGGAACCGGAGCACCGGTTCCCCGCCTGACTCTTATTCTTAATTATTGTCTTCGAATAATTACAGACCCATCTGGAATCTGAGCTGCTCTTCGGCATCCTTCAATGCATCTTCTACCGAAGCACCGCCCTGTGCAGCGTTGATGATAGCGGCAGCGACCAGTCTGCGGCAATCATAATGATAATCGCTCTGCTCAACGACCGGTACATGAGTACCCATCTCAACGATGTCGGTATAAATCGGCTGATCGTTGAAGTACTCTACGCCCTGTTGATAGATATCGGACTGGCCTGCGGAAACGCAGCATGTGATAACGCCGCCGTCTGTCAGAGCCTTGTCATAAGTAACAGTGGAACCGCCGAATGTCTTGGCCAGGAAGTCCTTGGCAAGATCGGCATTTGCGCAGTTGCTCGTGATATACAGAGAAGAACCGCCGTTTGATGCATATCCGCCGCCGCCGTTAATTGTCGGGATGTTCGTGATTTCCCATTTACCGGAGTTGTCAGCGACCTGCTTTATTGTCGGAATGATCCAGTTTCCGTTCATAACGCCCGCTACCATATCGCCCTGAATTGTCTGATCTGTATAATCGGACCAGCTGTTGGCAAGATACAGAGCGTTCTTCTGCATTGCTTCGAGAATGATATTCACGCATTTAATCATAGTCTCGTTCTCGGCGATGTACGGCTGGCCGTCTTTGAACTGAGAAGTGCCTTCTGCCTGAAGCATAATGTACGGAAGATCGTTGCCGTCGCCGTCCATGGAGAGGAGGTACTTACCTGTCTTGTTGTAGACATCCTCACCGATGGAGATCCATTTCTCCCATGTGCAGTCCGTGACATCCGCAAGCGTATAGCCGGCTTCTTCAAGAATATCCGTGCGGTATGCGAAGATGCAGGTACCGTTATCTACCGGAACACCGTAATGCTTTCCGTCGATCGTGCTGTAGGAAAGTTTTTCCTCGCCGAAATCGCTCCAGTCTATATCAGCACCTTCGACCGGAGTCCATGCATCCGGATAATCTGCTACATATTTCTGAATATAATGGTCCTGGAAAAGGACAATGTCCGAAAGCTGGCTGTAATCGCCTGCACTTCCCGCTGTCGTGATAGCTGTCTCGATATCGGAAGAACCCGATACCTCATTGATGATGAGCTCGAAATCCGGATCGACGTTGGCTTTGTAGTCATCAGCAGCTGCCTGTAAAGCCGGAATGTTAAAATTGGCATCCCATGCGGAAACAGTCAGGGAATGCTGTCCGTCGCCTGCACCTTCTGCCTGAGCCGCTGCCGCCGTGGATGTATCGGCAGTTCCTGCGGATGAGCCGCCGGAGCCGCCGCATCCTGCCAGAGATGCAACCGCCATAGTTCCGACAAGAAATACGGATAATAGTTTCTTTTTCATATAGACCTCCTTTTTTTGCGGGAAATCGCACATTTTTGCATATTCATTTTTGTGCAAATTGTACGATTTTATTCCCATGAATCTTTAACATACTGCTATTATATACTAATCATAACTGTATTTGTTGTTATTATCAATCCTCATTTGTGCAAAATCGTGCATTTTATTCGACAAAAAAACAGATTCGGACTCCGTGTCTGTGCCGGTCATTGTTCTAAAATGATCCTTTTATCGCGACAGAAGCAAATAAGCAGTTCTGTTCTTTTTTCATCAGGAATCCTCGGGAGTTTTCGCCTCCCACCCGAGACGCACGTTAATGCGAAAATCATTTGCATGGTTACTGTCTTCCGCTTTCCATTCGCGAGGAGACATTCCGGTGACGATCCGAAAATTCCTGTTAAATGTGGAAGGCGTCTGATACCCTACTCTGTAACAGACATCCTCCATGGAAATATCTTCCTTCCGAATAAGAGCACATGCTTTCCTGATTCTGACATAATTAATATACTCTACGGGCTTCATCCCCATACATTCCACAAAAATACGCCGAAAGTGGCTCTCGCTGAGCCCGCACGCATCCGCCAGTTCCTGTATCCTGATTTCTTCGGCATATTTCCCGCTTATATAGTTGATAGCCTCTTTTATGTGATTATTAATACGGCTGACGTGCTTTGCCTGCTCCCACTCCTCATCTATACGCATGATCTCCACAACAAGGGCATACAAGTAGCCTTTTATGCTCTGTCTGTAATACTTATCTTTCCTCCTGCTCTCCTCGATTATGCTTATGACAAGCCTTGCCAGATCAGGATGATTCTTCTTCGTTTTCATCGTCCCGCGCTTATTCACGATTCTTATAATATCTTCACAGGACAGAAGAGTATCTCTGTACATATCGCGGATGAATGCCTCAATATCGATGAACAGGAACTCCCATTTACAGATACTTCCGGGAGCGCTTATGGTCGTGTGCGGCAGGTTCTGCGGAATAATCGAAAAACAGTCATCCGTATAATTGTAGGTGCGGTCCTCTATGACCAGTTCTCCTTTTCCGTGATAGCAGTAACCTATTTCCAGATAATTATGAAAATGCAGCATCCGGTCAAGTCCGAGTCCGTATTCCTGCTCCCACCCCTGCCCGAGTTTCGGAAGGACGTAGTCTCCTTCGGGCATATTATAAAATCTGAATTCAATCTGTTTCTTCTGTTTCGGCATCTCCAAAGTCCGTTCCCGAACCGTTGACTCGTTCGAAAATGTATTACCTCTTGTTCTATAATGAAGATATCAAAGTGCGCAGCAGCGTTTACAGATCCCTGAAATGGAATGCTGCTCTGCCCTCCGCATAATCACCGACAATGTGTCCGTCCCCGACGATCCGGTATTTATATGTCATAAGACCTTCGAGCCCGACCGGTCCTCTCGCATGAATCTTGCCGGTAGATATTCCGACTTCCGCCCCGAATCCGTATCGGAAACCGTCTGCGAACCGGGTGGAGATGTTCCGGTATACGCCGGCGGAGTCTACCATTTGCATGAAGTACTCGGCAGCATCGTCATTTTCCGTAAGAATGGCATCTGTGTGATGTGACCCGAAACGGTTTATGTGTTCGCAGGCTTCTTCCACACCTGAAACAAGCTTAACGGAAATGATCAGCTCCAGGTATTCTGTTCCGAACTCATCCTCTCCCATGATCTCACACGGAATGATATCGGAGACTTCCCGGGTACCTCTGATCTTCACACCGGCCCGGCCGAGTGCGTCTGCAATCTTCGGCAGGAATTCCGCAGCAATATCCCTGTGGACGAGCAGCGTCTCCACAGCATTGCACGCTGCCGTATACTGGCATTTGGCATCAATAATGACCGGCACGGCTTTTTCCGTGTCACAGTCTCTGTCGACATAGATATGGCAGATACCGTCCGAGTGACCCATGACCGGAATTTTCGTGTTATCCATGATATATCTCACGAACCGATTCGATCCGCGGGGAATCAGAAGATCCACATCCCCGTCGCATTCAAGCAATTCATCGATTTCATTGTGAAGCTCTGCCTGGAGCATGCAGCCTTCCGGCAGGCCTGCCTCACGGGCTGCCTTATAGATGATACGGAAAAGAATACGGTTCGTCTCGGCAGTCTCTTTGCCTCCCTTCAGAATTGCGCAGTTCCCGCTCTTCAGGCAGAGTGTCGAGATCTGAACAAGTGCATCCGGTCTGGCCTCAAAAATGACACCTATGACACCGATCGGGCAGCTCACCCTGTACATGGTAAGTCCCGCGTCCAATTCACGCGCAAGCTGTACTTTGCCGATCGGATCCGGCAGGGAGATCAACTGGCCGATTCCCTCCGTGACAGCCTGAAGCTTTCCCTCGTCAAATTTCAGTCGCTTGACGACTGCACCGGAAACACCCGAAGCTGCAGCATTGGCGAGATCTGTTCTGTTCGCCTCAAAAATTGCGTCCTTGTTATCATTCAACGCTTCAGCTATCTGTGCAAGTGCCTCATTGCGCTGCCCGGCGGTTGTGGCCGCGAGCTTCGGAGACGCCAGTTTCATCTTGTGAGCTTCTTCACGAATATTCATATCTGTTTCCTTTCATAAAAATGTTAACATCCTGCCGGTACCTTTTCCCGTGTCTTATGAATTTTAACTGCGTTTACCGGGTCTCGGAACATGATTGTTTCTGCCTAATCAGAATACTATCTTTTGCAAATTCCGTCAACTTGCGCTGTCTTATCCAATCCCGTCCCGGTCATTCGTTTCTCTGTTTCCTCCACTTAAGTTCCCGTTTATTTTCTTGTAAAAATGCCTGAGTATCATTATAATGTATTTAGTATTATATCCTTTTTTCATAACGGATATTTAAGAACGCCTCGGCGTTCTTGACGCGACATACGCAATAAGATTCAAGAACGCCTCGGCGTTCTTGACGCGACATTCGCGGCGCGTAA
>CAMYVI010000009.1 GCA_947302185.1 uncultured Lachnospiraceae bacterium | reverse complement strand
GGCTAGAGCGATCCAGAGTTTTCTCCATGTCCGGAATTTCCTGTCCGGAGAAAACACTTCCTGCATCTCCGGACTCGCATAGCGTTCCGAAAGGGGACTTACATATCTGTCTGCGGCTCCGTTCCTGTTATCTTCCATTTTTACTCCTCTTCATAGTTATGCATCCTGTCAAAATGCATTAAGACTGCCTGCATTTTCTCATGTCCGGCTACGGTGTGTCAATCCCGACTGCTCCCGAACAAAAAGACTATACACTATTCACCGGAATTATTCAAGTTACGGGGTTTTTTACCTGTCTGCCGATAAGGTATCATGAACCGGTAGCGGCATGATATTCATCGGCAAGGTTCTGTACATATGTATAGATATCGGCAGGAATCTCCACTTCGATGCCCTTTCTGGCTACATTCAATACCTCTTCCGCCTCTTCTATTACAGACTCGTCGAAATCGGTTTCCTCATCAATTTCCGATAAGAACTTTCGAAGATTTCTGATATTCTCTTCATATTTCTCACTCGGTTTCGTGATGCCGAGAGCTTCTACATAACTCATTATATGTTTCTTATTCGGCTTCATTTCCATTGATTTTCTGAAAGAGGAAAGTCCCTCATCAAACAGCATAAGCTTCATTTCGGCAACGCCGCGGTTATGCCACACCGAACCCAGAAACGCCTCTTTGAATTCTATTTCGTCCGCTTCATCGATAATCTGGCGATATACCCGTGATGCGGCCATATACTTGCCGACACGACAGAGTGAGTCACCCTTAAGCTTCATTTTCAGCGGTGCCGGCAGAGAAAGAAAAGCGTTCAGGTTTTCCGTATAATGCGTAAGCTCGCTCTGGGAAAGATATCCGATTTCAAGAAAAACGGTTGTTACGAACTCAATAATGCTGTTCCTTCTTGTCAGAGCATGTTCCATTTTGAGCGCAAGCCGGGGCTCGTCAAGCTCAGTCGCCACCCAGGCTGTCAGACGGCTGTTCATGACAGTCGCATCGATCAGGGGAACATTACCGACAAAAAAATAGCAGAGTTCCTCGATTGAATAAATATTTGTGCTTATATTCTCAAGAAAAAACGGATTCTCCGCGGTCTTTACGCGGCACAGTCGATATCCGGCCATATTCTCTCCTTAGGAAAATGATTCATTATCAGTTGTGAGCTGCGTTCTCATTTGCGAACGCTATTCCGTACTTCCAGGTCTTGTGTGTAGCAGGGAAAAAGCCTCCAAAGCCCAGGTCCTCTGCTCTGACGACACATCCCTGAGATGAACTGCAATACAGCTCCAGGTGCAGCCTGGTCGTACGCGCAGGACGCTTCGGAAGCCCCGGCAGCTCCATCTTTACCAGCCGTCTTGCGCCTCCGTCCATGGGAGCCAGGATAAATGTCAGATCTTCCTTTCCGTCAAGGATAATATCGCAGTTACCTGCTTCCTCGAACCAGTTCCTTCCTGCCTGAAGGAGCGGAATATACATCAGCTTGCCATCGACAAGCATGTCCATCCCGACATCGGTCTTCAGAAGGTCAGGGCTCATATAGATCCTGCCCTTCATAGATTTCTTCTCGCCGATCTCAAGAGCGGCGTAACAGGCTCCCTTTACAAACAGATTATCGCCGTAAAAAATACGTCTCTTCCCTCTGTTCAGAAATGCGATCGTTTTTTGAGGCCATTCCGTATCGAATTCATCACCGCTTATCAGAACACCCGAGTAAATATCCTGTTTCATGTGCTTTGCAGCGTATTCCAGGAATTGCTCATCCTTTCTGACGGGATCATCGGAGAGCTTGCAGCTCTGGGCTGTCTCCACTTTCACCGGCGACGGCTTCACAGCCTTCTGCTCACTCATTTCATGATAGGTAACGTAACCCTTATCAAATGTAAAAAGCGCTATGTTCCGCATCCAGAAATCAGGTCTCTGACTGTAAGTATAATAATAGAAGCTTTCCATATAATCCTGAAGGGAATACTGCTCGGGCCTGAATCCGACAGCCGCCAAAGCCATTCTCATATTCTCCACAAGAGTGACCTCCAGCTTTTCGGTAGTCACCATTATTTTGGAGACCCCGGCCACAATATCCTTAAGTCCCGTCAATTTCAGGGATTCTCTGAAGAAGAAAGCGAGAAGCTGCCAGGCCTGCGGAAGCTCACCTTCCCTGGGAGGCTCTTCTTTCGGCTTTTCGGTCGCGGCCCGTTTATAAAGGTCTGCAAGATAAATACCGCCCATTTTCTTCCCGAAATATTCGGCCTCAAAACCGAAATGCCACTCATTTTTATCCGGTTTTCTGCCGATTGCAGTCGGGAACCGATACAGGTTCGTCCCGACTTTCGTGGGTATACACACGGGATTCTCGGTCTTGCGGTCATAATAGCATATCTGAGAGAAATCCCTGTTAAATTCAAATCCTATCAGCACATTGCGAACTTCGTTCAAAACTTATCCTCCAGTACGAACAGTGTATCGACCAGCTGCTCTGTCTGCCGGTACTGTCTGATTTTCTCGATAAGCAGTTCCGGCTCTTCCGCCTCACAAAGCTCCAGCATCTGATTGATCATCTGATACTGGCTCCTTCCGTCCATATCACAGGCATCGGCACAGGCTGAGAAGTCCTCGCTTCTCCATTCCTGTCCTTCCCTGCTGATCGTGATATAATACTCAAGCGTTTCTCCGTAAAACAGTACGAACTCCCGGGTAAAAATCCCTTTGTAAATTCGTTCGAGCGGTACCGTATCATACGGCTTGTCCATCTCCCCGGCTGCAAGCAGACGGTAATGTAAGATGACCGTATCGTCCGGACGGGCATGCTGTTCTACAAAAATCTTGTCATCCAGCTCATACTGAGTGAGGAACGACATGGGGAACTCTTTGAAGAATGCGAATCGGTAACCGCGCAGAACGCATTCGTCCAGAATCGAATCAATAAGCGCCTCTTCATGAATCGTGTAATCTTCTTTCCCGGAGTAATAGAGCAGCAGAGCCATTCTCCATATCTGCTCGGTCTCCTCCCCGTCGTCCAGACAGCGAACGATGTAACCGGCTGAGTAATCATCGATCGCAGTTCCCCGTGAAAAGCAAGTTTCCGCCTCGAACGTTATATAGTTTCTTATCGTCTTCTCATTACCCGAATGCTCATCATAATTCTTCAGGATATCCCCGCCTTCCGGCAGTATTCTTCTTACGAAAATGCAGCGGTTCAGTATCCTCTCGTCAAGTTCATCCGTATTGACGAACAATCTGTCCGCCGCTGCCCGTATCCTGACCATCTCATCGAGATCGCCCTGATAATTCCTGACAAGATATTCAAGCATACTCACATCATATTTATCCTGTCTGAACGCGACGCACACCAAAAGGAGAAGTTCCTGATCGTATCTTCCGTCCCGTTCCTCTATCATATGATCAGCGAGCTGCACGAGTCTGCCTGCGTCCATATTCTCATATCCGAACTTGCCGAGCAGAGCATATGCTTCCTGATAAAAGCCTCTGGAAATCATGGCGTTCGCAAGAAGCACTTTATCTTCTCCCGCAAAGGTCCGGTAATCCACCTTTCTCAGATACTGGTCAAGCGACTCATTTTCCGCATGTTCGGCTATATACTTAAGAATCCCGCTTCTGACCTCGGAACGGAAGGCAGGTGTGAAATCCCGGGAGCTCTCGATGCGCCTCATAGCATCAAAGTTATGAACGGATATCTCCTCGAGCGAGCCGCTATCCATAGCTGTACTCAGCAGGAATCCCATCGTATCGCAGTCTCTGGCTCTGCATATCCCGACCAGTTCCGTGCGGTCCATGAGCGGTGTCTCCGAAAACGGAACTCCGGCGACAAAGCGGTTGCCTCTCCCATCGGAAAAAAGAATACGGGCGTTCGGCGTGTACCGGCTGACATATGCCTCTCCGTGCCTGATCGGATAAATGTCCTCCATCTGAAGCTCATCGTGACATACTATAACTTCACGGACTCTCTGGTCGTCCGTGTAGACACGATTCGTGAACATTATTTCCGCAATCTCCCGCTCTAAATCGAGTCGGGCAAATTCCTCGCTGAATGTCTGATACAGCACCGCATAGGAACTGTCAATACGTTTCTCTTCCAGAGATTTAACGGCAAATTCAGACATTCCTTTTTCATAACGGCTGTATGTGGCAGGATCCCTGTCGCGGTTCCGTATCACATTTGCATAAATAAACGCTCTCTTTCTCTCGGAAAGCATTGTATTTAATGCAAAATACTTGAGAATCTGTCGGGGCAGCATTTTCTGGTATGTCTCGGGCATCGTCTCCACATAGAGCTCATAGAGTCTTGTTATGCGGTAATCGCTTTCGACTGCGAGAGAGTACCACTTAAAATACTCCGGGTTGACCGGCATGCCCTTCATGAGGAAGCGGATAATTGCCTCGAGAAGTTCAGGAAGCGGATGCATCTCATAAGCCCCTGTCAGCATCCGGTATACCGGCTGTGTGAATGCTTTCTCGTTGTCAGACAGATGCGCCATGCGGCTGGCAAGATCCTTCGGAAGGATCTGATGTTTCACCGCAAATATCATTACATGTCTCATGAATGTACTGAGGCGCCTCATATATGAGCCGTCGCGCCTGAGAAGATTAAGAGCTTCAATATACAGCAGCGGACTCCTGTACCCGGTCTTAAACAGCTCTTCCATCGCATAAATCTTTTTGGCCGGCGATCTGAGATAATCCGGATCGATACGGAAGAGAATCCACATAAGAATGAAACTCTCCCGATTTTTTCTCTGCCACTCGCGAACATGACCGACTATGTCCATCTTCTGTGGGTCAAGAAAACCGGTGATATGTCCCATATAAAGAAACATTGCCTTGGCTTCGGCAGATTCGCCTTTAAAATCACGTGCGGACATATCTTTCATTATATATCTTGCAGACTGGCGATTACCGGCAGTCTCCTCAACATAAGCTTCATATAACTCATATAGAGTCGGATAGTCGCCCATCTCCCTGATTGCGGTGAGGAGGCTCCTTGTTCCGGTACAGTAAGCCTTTCGCTCGATTTTATCCGTCT
This sequence comes from uncultured Lachnospiraceae bacterium, assembly GCA_947302185.1. The sequence continues at coordinate 16,474 of CAMYVI010000009.1, read as the reverse complement.
CGTAATCAACATAAAGACGGGTCAGCTTGATCTGATTCTTTCTTGAGATAGTTCCCATATCTACCCGGACAGGACCGCTCTTTGACGCCACAACAGGAATCTCAATAATCTGATCCAGCGTACGAATCGTCACTTTTCCGAAATATCGTCCCCTGCCCAGCCGTTCGTAACGTATGATATAATTGAATTCACAGACTGACCCGACAAAATCTTCGCTCAAAATCCTTTTTCTCGGAATTTCAATAAAGTCCGCGTCTGCCTCTGCACGGATATCCAGAAACCCCCAGCCGCTCCTGTGAAGTGTCACAGTGCTCTGTGTGGAGCCCTCAAGATTGTAAAACTTTCCTTCTTCGGCATCCGCAGAAATTGATACCGGACTCTTATTTCCGGTCGCGACAAGAAATTCCTCGACGCGCTGATAAGTAACCGGGTTTTTTGCAAGACCTCTGTACAGAGAGCGTGTCTCCTCGTCACACCCGGCAAGTACGACAGAAAACGCAGGACTGGTAAAGACTCTGTAGGCTTCCTCAAAGTTCCCCTTTGCGAGATTCGTAAAATCTTCAAGATTTCGGATCGTTCCATACGCAGACTCGAGGGGCAGTACTACAACGGAAACAGATACGGGTACACTGAACTCTCCGGCGTTTGTCGCCAGAAGGATATTCCCGCTGACACAGTCTCCGCCGTGAAGTCCTGTCGTGTCAACGCCAAAATGCAGACGGAAAGAAGGACCGCTGTAGCGCTCCTTTTCCGTGACGATGCGGGCCGAGTCTGTAGAAACATAAGCCCGCAGTTTTATATTTTCAGAAGTACTGACAACAAGATCAGCTTCAAAATTCTCGCCCTCATTCACACTGGCTTCGAAATACTCCGCCGAGAATTCCAGCGCGTCCCGAGAGTTGTCATAAATACCGTCTTTTTCGTAGATTGTGCGAATCAAATCTGCTTCCGTCCTTTTTAGAATTTTACTAAACGACTTATATGAATGCGTAACAATGCAGGTTGAGCCATAGCTCAGCCGAGCTAACACAAAATGCATTATACATCATAAAAAATGTCCGTGCAATGATTCCTGTCAGCTGTGTGCGATGCATATCGGGAAGGCTTCGCAGTTCCTGCCGCACCGGGCAAGGTGCGAAGCACCCTCCTCATTTTCCGGAATCAGAGAACATCGAACAGGGAAATCTGGTTCGACTCGGGAATATCTCCGAGAATTCCATACTCATCGAAAAGATCTATGATGGTCTGAGAAACTTTCGTCCTCTGCCTGAAATCATCCTTCGAAAGGAACGGTCCTTTCTTCGCTGCCTCCTCTATTGATTCGGCCGCGGCGTCTCCGAGGCCGGCAATGGAATTAAAAGAAGGCATCAGTTTCCCGTCAAGAATAGTAAACCTTTTCGCTGCCGCCTTATATAAATCAAGCCGATGGAATTCGAATCCTCTCGCATACATCTCCCGGACGATCAGAATATCCTTAAGCATCTCCTCCTCTTTCGGGGTCTTATCCTGTTTTTTTTCTATCTCTTCCGCGTGATGCTCCATGATATCGCGGCCCTGAGCCATGATAACATAGTCAAAAGTTGTAACGCGGATCGAGAACATAGCTGCATAATAGGCAAGCGGATAATTGATTTTGTAATATGCAATACGAAATGCATTCATTACATAGGCTGCGGCATGAGCTTTCGGGAACATATACTTGATTCTTTTACAGGACTCTATATACCATTCCGGAACGCCATGCTCGCGCATTTCCTTTTCCTGATCAGGTTTGAGGCCCTTACCTTTTCTGACGGCCTCCATAATCTTAAATGAATGCTCCGGCTCGACCCCCCATGCAATCAGATTCAGCATGATGTCATCACGTGTGCAGATTGCAGTGGAAAGCGTGCAGTCACCGTTCCTTATAAAGTACTGAGCGTTATCAAGCCAGACATTTGTCCCGTGAGACAAACCTGAAATGCGGATGAGTTCGGACAGAGTCTTCGGCTTTGTATCCCGAAGCATACCCATGACAAAATTAGTACCGAACTCAGGTACACCCAGAACTCCCAGGTCGATTCCTCCCATATCCTCCGGCTTCACCCCGAGCGCCTCCGTTCCGGAAAAGAGCGATAGAACGCCGGGATCATCCAGCGGGACCTCCAGAGGATTTGTTCCGGTAAGGTCTTCCAGCATACGGATTATGGTCGGATCATCGTGTCCGAGTATATCAAGCTTCAGAAGATTTCTGTCGATGGAGTGATAATCAAAGTGCGTTGTTATGATATCGCTCGTCATATCATTGGCCGGATGCTGCACGGGAGTGAACCAGTTGATGTTCATTCCTTTTGGCAGAACGATAACGCCGCCGGGATGCTGGCCTGTCGTTCTCCGTACACCGACACATCCCCGGGCAAGCCTTTCAAGCTCACAATTCTTTTTGGGCACACCTTTGTCCTCAAAGTAATGCATTGCAAGCCCATATGCCGTCTTTTCCGCGACCGTACCTATTGTTCCGGCTTTAAATGTCTGTCCCTTTCCGAAAATAACTTCCGTATAGGCCTGGGCGACACCCTGCTCATCACCGGAGAAATTTAAATCTATATCCGGCTCCTTGTCTCCTTTGAACCCCAGAAATGTCTCGAACGGGATATCAAAGCCCATCTTTTTGAGAGGCGTTCCGCAGACCGGACAATTCTTATCGGGCATATCCGCACCGCATCGTCCGCCGTATGCCCTTACCTCATCCGAATCGAAATCAACAAAGTGACATTCCGGGCACAGATAGTGCGGCGGAAGCGGATTAACTTCCGTGATATTTGACATGGTAGCGACGAGCGAAGATCCGACAGAACCCCGGGAACCGACCAGATAACCGTCCTCTCTGGATTTCCGGACCAGCCTCTGCGCTATGATGTACATGACAGCGTATCCGTTCTTGATAATGGAATTCAGTTCCTTATCAAGCCGGCTTGTCACCTGCTCCGGAATTGACTCTCCGTATATTTTTCTGGCAGTTTCATAGCACATGGTCTGAAGCTCTTCATCGGAATTCTCGATGACCGGCGGGCATTTGTCCGGATGAATCGGAGATATGTGCTCAATCATGTCCGCAATTTTGTTCGTATTTGTCACAACGACTTCATAAGCCTTGTCCTGTCCGAGATAGGAAAACTCTTCCATCATCTCTTCAGTCGTATGGAGATAAAGAGGAGGCTGTCCCTCGTCCTTAAATCCATGACCGGACTGAATAATTGTTCTGTAAATGGCATCTTCCGGATTCAGGAAGTGTACATCACATGTCGCCACGCACGGCTTGCCGAAATCGTCAGCCAGGCGCACGATTTTTCTGTTGATGTCGCGCAGCTCATCCTCGCTGTTCATTCCCCTGACATGATCCCGGACCATGTACTCATTATTGCCGACCGGCTGAATTTCCAGATAATCATAGAAATTTACGATTTTGGCGATTTCCGAAGCCGGTTTTTCATTCAGGATAGCCTGGTAGAGCTCACCGGCCGAGCATGCCGAACCGACCACGAGTCCTTCTCTGTGCTTTATGAGCAGAGATCGGGGAACTCTTGGCCTCTTCTTAAAATACTTCAAATGGGACTCGGACACGAGCGTATACAGATTGCGGCGGCCGGTCTCATTTTTTGCCAGAAAGATAATGTGATAATAGGGCAGATTCCGGATTCTCTCCTCCGAGACCATCCCCCTTTCATTCAGCTGCGCATAAGTCTTAACATTCTGCTTTTTCATGGCGTCCTGGACCTGAAGCCAGGCATGTGCCATAGCCTTGGCACGTTCTTCCGCTCTCAGAGGATTCATGCACTGTATTTTCAGTGCTTTACATAGTTTCTCGAGAGTACCGCGGCTTACCTGGGGCATAAGAAATCGGACACAGGACGGAATGTCGACTATCGTTCTCTCCCTGCCTGCGTTCTCCGCCCCGTTCCCGGAAACCGTAACTCCGGAAATCCCGGACTTCCGTATCGCTTCCTCGACGAACGCCGCCTCGTTCTGGGCATCGAAAGAGACGAGTGCAAGATTCCCGGTAAATGCGAGGAACCGCTCCATGGCAGAGGCGAGATCAGGTGCCTTTGAAATCATATCGTCGCTGATTTTGGTATCCCGGGTAAATGTAAACGGCAGAGGCCGCCCGGGATTTATGAGGGTAGTAAAACTTTCCGTGATATTCCCTTTCACGATCTTCTGGGCGGAAATTTCCACCAGGTCATTCTTCACGGAACTCGGTCCCGTAGCGACGGTCTGAAAAACAACGACAGGATCCGAAACATCCAGGTCAGCAGGTCCTTTCACGAGATTCACCATGTCGTCGACAAGGTAACCTTCACATCCGTAAATGACCTTGAAATTTTCGTCTTTTTCATCAGACGCGTGATGGGCTTCCGGAAAAGCCTGAACAACGCCATGGTCCGTAATCGCAAGAGCCTTCATTCCCCAGGCTTTAGCCTGCGCAATGATATCCTTGGCAGATGAGACCGCATCCATATCGGACATCTTTGTATGACAGTGCAGCTCGACCCGTTTGACCGGAGCATGGTCGGAACGGGAATTCTTAAAGGAACCGATCTTCTTAATACTGTAGACAGTCTTGATCATAATCTCCTTCTCGAACTGATCGAAGTCCATCATCCCCTTGACCAGGAAGAACTGACCATTCCTGATCTGCTCCGTGTAGGCCGCCAGTTCCTCAGGCAGAAGCCAGAGCTTGAATCTTATGCTGTCCGTGTAGTCCGTCAGAGCAGCCGTCAAAATAATCTTTCCGTTCCTTGTCTCATGATTTTCCACGCTGAAGATCTCTCCCCGGACGACGACCTCGTGCGGATCTTCACCGAGAGACGCGATAGGCGTCGGATCCTCGAAGATCCCCTTACCGAGAATAACGTCCGGATCATTTGAGACAAAGAATTTCTGCTGCCGATATTCTTTCTTAGACGCATTCGGCAGTTTCTGAGACGGCTCCTCCTCCTTTTTCTCCCTGCGGGTCCTGTTTCTCTTTACGACGTCGGAGACCTTACTTCGGATTTTTTCATCGTCTGCCCTGAAGAGTGCGTCTACATTGTTGCTCACGATTTCTCCGTCTACGCGGACATAGGAAAGACCCGCCCTCTCACAGAAAACCTTCTCAAAGTAATCAAGAAGTTCTTCTTTTCGCTGGCGGGATATCATACTGTCGGGTATCTTTGCATAAACAAGGCCGTCATCGTGGAATATCAGCTCAGTATGCAGAAATATCTGATTCAGAAGCGGACTTACTTCCATAAGCTCCTGCTTCATGCTGGCACGATATACACGGTAAAAATACTTCGGCGTATACTGGGAAGACAGGCGGAAGCGTTCTATAATTTTTACATCCATCTCCACCTTTCCGAAGACCTGCTCTCTGATTGCCTCTTCGACCTCGTATATATATTTTTTTCGAATCCAGTTATCGGAATAAATATAAACATGCAGGCGTGTCTTACTCTGATTCACGGTCATTTTGGCGACAGTGACATAATCGAAGAGATCCCTGATCTCCTCGGGAAGTTTCAGAGACGGAAAAGCCTGCATGAAAGACGTTTCTCTTGTATTCATTTTTACCTTTCGCCGATCCAGTTCTCAAGCTCCTCTTTCAGCACACCGAGAAGTTCACTCTCGGGAACTTTTTTGATGATCTTGCCATGCTTTATAAGAAGCCCTGTTCCTTTTCCTCCGCAGATTCCCAGATCCGCTCCGGCTGCCTCACCCGGACCGTTCACAACGCAGCCCATGACTGCGACTTTTATGTCAAGCGGTATGCCTTCGACGAGTCTTTCCACTTCATTCGCAAGGCCGATAAGATCGATCTGCGTCCTTCCGCAGGTCGGACAGGACACCACTTCTATATTGCCGCGGCGCAATCCGAGAGTCTGTAATATCCGCTTGCCCACGCGTACTTCCTCTACGGGATCCCCCGTAAGCGATACGCGGATCGTATCGCCGATTCCCTGTGCAAGGATCACGCCGAGACCGACAGACGACTTGATCGTACCGGAGTAAACCGTTCCGGCTTCGGTTATGCCGACATGCAGCGGATAATCCGTGCGATCGGCTATCAGTTCATGGGCGCGGATGCACATAAGAACATCCGAAGATTTGATACTGATGACCATCTGATCATAGTCTAAATCTTCGATGATACGAACTTTATCGAGTGCACTTTCTACGAGGCCTTCTGCTGTCACACGGCCGTATTTCTGAATAATTTCTTTTTCAAGCGAACCTGAATTCACGCCGACACGGATTGGAATGCGGCGCTCTTTTGCCATATCCACTACCGCTTTTATGCAATCCCTTCCTCCGATGTTACCGGGGTTGATACGGATCGCATCCGCACCGTTTTCCATGGCCGCAAGTGCCATGCGGTAGTCGAAGTGAATATCCGCAACAATCGGAATGTGAATATTCTTTTTTATCTTTGCAAATGCTTCCGCAGCCTCCTGTGTCGGCACCGTCGACCGGATGATCTCACATCCCGCCTCCTCGAGGCGAAGAATCTGTGAAATTGTTGCGTCAGCATCCTCTGTGTGAGTATTGGTCATCGACTGGACGGTTATGGGATTTCCTCCGCCGATAATTCTGTTTCCGATGCGGATTTCTCTCGTTCTCTCCCTGTATGTATTCAAAATATGCCTCCTGCTAAGACTATTCCTTATCTTTCCGAGCCTTGCTGTACGTCACAAAGCGAAAATTCATTCCCTCCCAGGATTTGTTTTCGCTCTCCTCAAGAATTTCCCAATCCGCATTGCGATCGAGATCGGGATATCGGGTATCCGCATCGAATTCATGATCGATTTTTGTCACATAACACTTTTGGCAGTAAGGAAGAAAAGCATCATAAACAGAGCTTCCTCCGATCACGAATACATTATCCTCAGTCTCACCCCTGACCAAAGCTAAAGCATCCTCCACAGATGCGGCCCTCTCTGCTCCCTTCAGGTCAATATTCTCCTGCCTGGTCAGTACAATATTTCTCCGGCCTTTCAGAGGTCTTCCTCCGGGAAATGATTCCAATGTCTTCCGACCCATAATGACGGTCTTTCCCTTCGTCATGGTACGAAAAAACTTCATGTCCTCAGGGATGGAGACCAGTAGTTCTCCGTCTTTGCCGATTGCCCAATTACGGTCCACCGCTACTATCTGATTCATAAATAACTGTCCTTTATAAGGTTAAATTGCAATGGGTATATTTCTGATCTGCTCGCCGTGCCGATAATTTTCAACAATGAGATCATCCGTCGTAAAGGAATAGAAATCTTTAATATCGGGATTCAGCCTCACAAGCGGAGCATCAAACGTCGGACGCGATATCAACTCCTCAATGATAGGAACATGCCTGTCATAAATATGTGCGTCTGCAATCATATGAACCAGTTCGCCGGGATACATATCCGCACTCTGCGCGAACATCATGAGCAGGATGGCGTACTGACAGACGTTCCAGTTATTGGCTGCGAGCACATCCTGCGATCTCTGGCTCAGAACAGCATTCAGCGTCAGTTTATCTTCGCCCTTTCTCTGTGTGACATTGAAAGTCATCGACCAGGCGCACGGATACAGATTCATCTCATACAGATCCTGATGATTATAGATACTGCTTATGATGCGGCGGCTGAACGGATTATTCTTCAGGTCGTACAGTATCCTGTCCGTCTGATCGAACATTCCTTCCCTGTAACGGCTTTTAATACCGATCTGATATCCGTAAGCCTTACCGATCGAGCCGTCCTCATCGGCCCACTCATCCCAGATATGGGGTTTTAAATCGTGTATGTTGTTGGATTTGCGCTGCCAGATCCACAGGATCTCATCCATGGCGCTCTTTAATGCTGTCCGTCGGAGCGTTATAGCGGGAAATTCTTCTCTCAGGTCATACCTGTTACATACACCGAATTTCTTTATTGTATACGCCGGAGTGCCGTCCTCCCAATGCGGCCGGACTTTCTCTCCGCGCGTATCGGTACCGTTATCCAGAATGTCCCTGCACATAGCAATGAAAATATCGTCTGCGCGGCTCATATGTCCTCCTAAAAAAGTCTCTTATGTGAACTAAGGAAACTGAACAAAAATCATTCCTGTCCAGTTTCCTGTAGAATCAGATATGTCGCTATTATTTTTCAGCTGCTTTCTTCTCTGAGGCGTCCGCTTCCTCCTCAGCCTTGGGCGGTTTAGGAATTCGGCAGTACAGCTCTGTCATATCGTGAATGCTGCGCGCAAGTTCTTTTGAAAGATAATTCGGTATAATTCTCCACTGCCAGTTGGTCCCGAGTGTGGAAGGATGATTAATTCTGGCTTCATTGCCCTTGACAAGATAATCCTGAATCGGAACAATGCAGAGATCAGCGCAGGAAGCCTGAGCACATCTTATGAAATCCCATGTGAATGTGCCGTAATCAGTATACATGGAATTAATATATCTGCGGGCAAAATCGCGATCCTGATTATTAAGGTCTTCAATCCAGCCGCGCGTCGTCTCATTATCATGCGTTCCGGTATATACAACGCAGTTATGTTCATAATTGTGCGGAAGATAATCGCTCTCCTCCCTGGAGTCGAAAGCGAACTGCAGGACCTTCATTCCCGGATATCCCGTATCTTTGACGAGTTTTCTCACACTGTCGGTAATATAGCCCAGATCCTCTGCTATGATCGGGACATCTCCCAGTTCCTTCTTAAGCGCCTTGAAAAGCGCAATACCCGGACCTTTGACCCATTTTCCGTTTCTGGCAGTCTTGTCGCCGTACGGAATCTCATAAAACTCATCAAACGCGCGGAAATGATCGACACGAAGAACATCACAGAACTCAAGATTGTGCTTGATGCGGGAGATCCACCATTCATACTTCGTCTTCTTTATATAAGACCAATTGTAAATAGGATTGCCCCAGAGCTGGCCGTCTGCAGAAAATGCATCGGGCGGGCATCCTGCGACCTTTGTCGGCTTGTTTTCCTTGTCGAACAGATACATCTTCGGATTGCCCCAGGTATCAGCGCTGTCGAATGCCGTGTAAAACGGAATATCGCCGATGATCTTAATGCCGTTCTCATTGGCATAAGCTCTGAGCTTCTTCCACTGTTTCATGAACTCATACTGCTGGAAAGCATAGAAATCGACAACATCTGCGTACTTTTCGTGTGCTTCTTTGAGCGCATCAGCCTCGCGCGTGCGGAGCGGATGATCCCAATCGACCCAGGCCTTTCCTTCATTGGCGTTCTTGATCGCCATGAAAAGTCCGTAGTCGTCCAGCCAGTCCTTATTCTCCTCGCGGAAAGTTTTGAACTCGGGATCCGGATTCTCTTTAAATCTGTTATAAGCGGCTTTAAGCATCTTAAAGCGGTTATTATACAGTGCGCCGTAATCCACAGCTTCAACATTGCCGCCGAAATCATACATACCAAGCTCATGCTGTTCAAGAAGACCGTCTTTCACAAGATCTTCCGGGCTGATAAAATACGGGTTTCCGGCAAATGTGGAAAAGCTCTGATAAGGAGAATCGCCAAATCCGGTCGGTCCGAAAGGAAGCACCTGCCAATAACTCTGTCCTGCTTCTTTCAGGAAATCCACAAAATCATAAGCTTCCTTCGAAAAACATCCGATGCCGTAGCGGGACCAGATTGAAGAAATGGGACATAAAATACCGCTTTCTCTCATGTTCAATACCTTCCTATTGTAAATTTTATTGATAAAATGCATTTTCTTACCGCAGTAAAATATGCACATATAACAACATTTTCACTAATAATATCACAAAAGCACACAATATGCCACAAATCAGGACTTTTTAAGCAGCTCTCTCTCCCGCCTCATGGCCTCATAGAGATCCATCTCGAACCGCTGCCTCGTGTTCTGATAAATGGAGTGCAGGATCATACCCGCAAAAAAAGATATTATCGCCGCGAGCACAACGAATCCGCAAACAATGAGTGTCGGAAATCTGTCGACAAGACCGGTCTTTGCATAATCGATCATTATGGGAATGAAGAATACCAGGGCAAGCAGGATCAGAAGGGCGCATATCGCACCGTAAAAGGCCATAGGCCTGTAATTCCCGAACAGCCTTCTGATCGTCCCCAGCACTTTCATTCCGTCCGAATATGTATTAAGCTTCGATTCGCTGCCCTCAGGGCGGTCTCTGTACTGAATGATGACATTTTCGACCTGCATATTTTTATCGATCGCATGGATGCTCATCTCCGTCTCGATTTCAAATCCTTTGGATAATACCGGGAATGTCTTGACATATCGATAGCTGAACGCGCGGTAGCCGGTCATAATATCCTTAATGTCATTTTTAAAAAGGAGATTGATGCTTCCCCTTACTATTGAATTGCCGAAATTATGGAAAGGTCTCTTATTCTCCTCAAAGTAAGTCGATGAGAGACGGTCTCCCACGACCATATCGGCATTATGGTTCAGCACTCTGTCTGCCATCTCGGGTGCATTGTCGGCGGGATAGGTGTCATCACCGTCCACGATCAGATAGCATTGCGCATCGATCTCGCCGAACATTCTGCGGAGAACATTTCCCTTTCCCTGCTGGTATTCATGCCTCACTATGGCTCCGGCAGCAGCCGCACGCTCTGCAGTCCTGTCACTCGAATTGTTATCATATACGTAAATGACGGCCTCCGGCAGGACTTTTCTGAAATCCGTCACCACCTTCTCAATTGTCTGTTCTTCGTTATAACATGGAATCAGAACAGCTATTTTATCCATTATGATTATCTCCTGTCGGTTTCTTCTGTCACACTCTTTATGATCCGGCTGCCTGCACCCTCAGGCACTGTTCTAACCAGTTTACACCAGTTGCCGGTTTTAGTAAATACTGTAACCTTCCTGTCCTTCTCAATACAGGCATGTGTAAGCCGCTCCGAGAAAATTCAGCACGATCATCACATATGCATATCTGCTTGTGTAGTGGCGCATCTTCCCCTCGACCGGAAGTTTTGTCAATGTGATGCACACAAGTGGCAGAACAGGCAGCAGATACCTGTTCTGTACCCCGTCGATCCGGGTCTGACCGACCGGCGTAAAGCCGACATAGAGGGCACCCATGACCAGCAGGAATACTGCCAGAACAATGAAAAAAGCGGTGGTATGGAAAATAGCAGACTTCTTTCTGTTGGAAAATTCATACTTATCCTGTGAGAAGAACGAACCAGCAATTACCCATATTCCTACAAGATATCCGATTGCAGCCGGCGTATACCAGGCGAACCCCATCATGTCACTGACGAAGTTCTGCAGGAAAAAATCTCCGAAATTTCTGTATGTCAGATAAGGGTTCGAGAAAACAAATCTGATCTGCTCCTGAACGTCCACATTGCCGTTCCGGTTCTCGGTGAACGGAAACAGCTCCAGGAGACTGAGCTGATACCGGAGGCAGAGTCCCGATATGACTATGAGTAGCAAAAACATCGCAGGCTTCCCGAAACGCATTTTGAATTTCTTCGCGGGGACAAAGAAGACAAGGAGAAGCAGCGGTATATAAATCAGATATTTTATTGAGGCGATGAACACAAATATGACCGCGAGCAGCAGCATATCTCTGACGCCGATTACTTTTTCCGAGCCGAAGATCCAGGAGATCATCATGGCGATGAACAGAAGACACGCACCGATCAGCACCGCGTCCTGTGTACAGGAGCCCGCCAGATACATAGCGGCAGGCATAAGCGCACAGCCGAAGAGAACCGATTTATAATATGGAGCGATCCGGATCGCCAGATAGGCGCATACGATATAGAACACAAGATCCGACAGTCTTGCGAGAAGTATCACTGCCCAGGCGGGAAGATTCAGGGCAAGTCCGATCAGGATTCCTATCGAGGCGACGGCATGGTCGATCGGTATAACGGAAGACATATACGGATTGATTGCAAATGCACGGCTGCCCGCATACGGCTCATTAAATATTTCAGGGTTCGCGTACCCGTTGGCGAGAGACAGTTCCGTGTTGATCACGGTGTCAAAATCGGACGAGAGGGACGCGCCGATCTCTTTTTTGGCGCTTATCTCGTCATGCCAATGCCCCTGTGCTATCGCAAATGATCTGAAATAGTGTGTAGATTCATCCTGAGGATGGGGAAATGTGTGGAAAAGCGTAAATACAAGTCCCAATGAAATCGCGATGACCAGAAAATTTCTGTGCCATACGTCGCCGACAAACAGGGCGCACACGAACGAGAGTGCCACGATAATGCCCCACATGATCAGATAAAGTCTCCTAACGGTCTCATCGCAGAAGAAAGTATCCATCATTACATTACCGCCGGCAGCATTGTCCCCTCTTCGTGCAGGCACCGTGTAGCTGTCGAGATCCGACAGCTGCACGAAAAGACCGCTCCCGCTGTCCGAAGTATTTTTGATCGTAAGCAGATACGTCTTACCGGCGGAAGATTTCTGCTCGTCGAACTTCAGCCTGTAGGCCTTATTATTTTTCCTGATATTTGCGGAATTAACAGTATCCTTAAAAATCAGGCGCCCGCTGCCTGCCTCCGTCAGAGTTATAAGGATCCTGCTGTTTATCTCTCTGGTCTCGGTCAGCCAGATCTCTATAGCCTTAAGCCCGTCATATTCATATCGGATTTCCTGGGAAATCGTGACGCCGCCCGAAAGATCCAGGGATTGAGTCCATGTGTTTCCGAGCGCTCTGACAGCCGATACATCATCCAGTACCGGATTATATATACTAAGAAAGACTGCCCAGAAAACGGCAAGCAAAAACAGAGCTCTCACTTTTCGTTCTCTGGCCAGTCTCTTTCTGATTCGAGGATTTTCCATGACGCATCTCACCTTCCCTATCTGTCATCATTATATCATAGGGAAATGAAATTGTCGCGCACATACTCACCGCGGTAGATCAGATCCGAAGTCCCGGCATTGTTCCCGGTTCCCCGGCGGCATCTTCTTTCACTCAGACTCTTCTTCCTCTGAAGGAATGGGCATTGCCCTTCTCTCGGGAAGCCTAATGCCGAGTGCCTCGCGGGCTACATCCCGGACAGTCGTCACCGGGACGATCTCGAGCTTCTCTCTGGTCTCTTCGGGAACATCCTCGAGATCAGGCATATTCTCCTTCGGTATCAGAACCTTTCTCGTACCCGCTCTCACAGCTGCCATCAGTTTTTCCGGCAGACCGCCGATAGGCAGGACCTGACCGCGAAGGGAAATCTCACCGGTCATCGCCAGATAAGGACTGACCTCTTTACCCGTGACGAGTGATGTCACCGCCGTGAACATGGTAATACCCGCAGACGGTCCGTCCTTCGGCACAGCGCCTTCAGGTATATGTATATGAATATCATAATGCAGAAAATCAAAATTCCTGTCGACGAACGTCGCCTTGACAAGACTCACTGCCGTTTCGGCCGATTCACGCATGACGTCTCCGATCTGACCGGTAAGGCGTATCTGACCGGTACCCTTCATGGCTACAGTCTCAACGAACAGAATTTCACCGCCCGCCTGTGTCCACGCAAGACCAGTCACCACGCCCGGAGGATTCATTTTCAGTATTTTATCATGATTGACTTTCTTCCTGCCGAGAAAGCCCTCCACATCGCGGTCCTTTACAATGACCGGCTTTTTCTCCTCCTCAACGATCTGGACTGCCGCTTTCCTGCACACAGCAAGAAGCTGTTTCTTAAGTCCCCGGACGCCTGCTTCCATCGTATACTCTTCAATTATCTTCTTGATGGCTCCGTTGGTAAAGCGGATATCCTCCTTCTTCAGGCCGGTTTCCTCGATGGCCTGCGGTACCAGATGTCTCTTGGCGATCTGGAAATGCTCCGCCGGCGTATATCCCGGCAGATCGATGATTTCCATCCTGTCAAGCAGAGGTTTCGGGATCATATCCCAGGAATTCGCAGTGCAGACAAAAAATACATGACTGAGATCATAGGGCAGATCGACATAGTGATCCGTGAAAGTCGAATTCTGTTCCGGATCCAATACCTCTAAAAGAGCTGCCGCCGGATCTCCGTTATAGCCGGACTGCAGTTTATCGACCTCGTCCAGCACGACGACAGGATCCATGACGCCGCTCCTCTTGATACCGCTCATTATACGTCCCGGCATAGCCCCGATGTAAGTCCTTCTGTGTCCCCGTATCTCGGCTTCATCACGTATACCGCCCAGAGAAATCCTCACATATTTTCGGCCGAGCGCTTCCGCAATGCTTTTTCCCATGGAAGTTTTGCCGGTTCCGGGCGCGCCTACAAGAAGGAGAATCGACCCGTTCTGCTTCCCGTTCAGAGAAATGACCGCAAGATGCTGCAGGATCCGGTCTTTGACTTTCTGAAGGCCGTAATGGTCGCGATCCAGAATTTTTCTCGCTTTCTTCAGGTCGACTTTTGCGGGTTCCCCGACCGTCCATGAAAGAGAGAGGATAAAATCGAGATAGTCATAAAGCGAATTATACTCCGCTCCGTTTGACGGTTCCTGCTCGAATCGGCGGAGTACTCTCTCTGCCTCCTTCTTCACATCATCCGGCATTCCGGAATGTTCGATTCTGTATTTGAAACTGGTCTGATCCTCCTCACTGTCCGGATTCATCTCCTCAAGTTCCTTCTGAAGGAGACCGATCTGTTTCTGAATAGCGGCTTTCTTATAGTTATTGTTCTCTTCGTCGTCACGATTCGCCATATCGATCTGAAGATCGATCGTGCTTTTGAACCGCAGCAGAGCGTCATGAATCAGAGCACCCCTTTCCTTAAAGGAATCCGTCTTGAGAAGCGCATACTTCTCCTCCTCGGTCATATCAAAGAACTGACAGAAAGCAGAGGCAAATTCGTTCACCGTCTTGATGGTCTTAATAAATTCGATCGCATATTCGCCGCCGCGAATATTGGAAGCCAGTTCCGTTGTCTTCTTCCTCAGCTCCTCGAGCAGATGCTTCTCTCCCTCAGCCGTGATATCCATGACCTCATCAACGATCTCAATTGCGCAGTCGAGAAAACCGTCAGTATTTCTGACATCAAGTACACGCACTTTTTCGTGTGTCATAAGATGAATGACGGTGCCCATTCTCGCTTCCGAGATCTCAATCACGTCCGCCATCACGCCGAGTTCATGACAGATTTCCGGGGTCACGTCCTCCATATCTTTTTCTTCGATGAGAGGCACAATGACGATATTTTTTCCGCTCTGATCGAGCGTCTGTTTTTCCTGTTCGCTAAGTGCCCCGATATTCAGTCTGTAATCTACATCCGGCAGAATCACCATATCGTAAACAGGGAGCAGCATTCTTCTCTCTTCAGCATTCGTGTCCAATTAATCACCTCCCAGCAGATTGTTAGCAACCATTCTAATCGAGTGCTAATATCTTATCACATAGTTTTCATTTGTCAAGTCGTACACAGATTTTTCAGGAATGCGGCTGCGTTCGTTCCTGCCGCACCGCAGATGTCCGAACTGCCGTCTTTCGTGCGCGGCCTGCAGGCACAGCGGGCGCTGTCAGATGCGATTTTAGCATCCGAGTGCTCAGTCGAAAATTTTCCGCCGGGACTTTCAGGCACTGCCCTTCTAGTGATACAATGATTAATGTCCGGCCGCCCGGCCGGCAGCATCAACACAGCCTTAAGACCTACTGATTTGAAAGGACACTCCGTTCGTGAAAACAAAAGGACGATACATATTTCTCATTTTCCCGTCAATAATAGAAGGATTTCTGATCTCTCTCGGAAGACTGCTGGCCTGTGAACGTCCTTTTCTCAGCTTCGGACCGGTCGATTTGATCGTACTGCTCGCAGGCACGGCGGGCGCTTTTCTCATGAACGCTTCTGTCCTGTATTATGTGCAGAGATCCGGAGCGCAATCGGCTGATAAATATCTATCTCCGGAAGGAGAAGCAGCAGACGGATGCGGGCGTTTTTCCGGGGTGCGCTTTTTCATCCGTGCGGCCGTAATCTTCGCATGCTGGTTCCCTGTTTTTCTCGCGTATTATCCCACGATCTGGTCATACGATATCTGGGCTCAGCTACCCTACACGTCAGGCAGTTATTTCGACGGCACACATCCGGTCATTCATACACTGCTCATAGAACTCTTCATGCACATCGGCAAGTTTCTGGGTTCATACGAGATCGGCATGGTCATGTTATCCGTGCTTCAAATGGTCACTCTGTCTCTCATTTTTTCATACTGTATCGAAAAGGCTTCACTGAGAGGAGCAGGGACATTTGCACGCATACTCTGTGCACTCTTTTATGCTCTCATTCCGTCCTGTCGATCAGCATGACCAAGGATGTATTTTTCACCGGTGTATTTCTGCTGCTGGCGGACGCGGCATTCGACATGGCGCACAGTGATCCGGACCGGCTTTTCACGCGCCGCTTTATGATCCGCTTTACGGCTATATGCGTATTACTCTCTCTGCTTCGGAGCAACGGCATCTATATTCTGGCAGGATGGGCGGTTCCGGGAACGATCTTTGTCGGCAGAAAG
>CAMYVI010000008.1 GCA_947302185.1 uncultured Lachnospiraceae bacterium | reverse complement strand
AAACACTGCAAAATATTGCCGAAGGGCTTCTGATGGGTATTAACGCTTATTTCGGAATCGGCGGACAGGGATGAGAAACCAGTGATTAAGTATATACAAGGAGATATCTTATGAAAGAATTGAACACATTTGAAATAATCAACCCGGTCGTAAATTCAGCCGGATACAGCCTCTCGGGACTTGCCCGGGGCGGCGTTCCGGAAGCAGTCAAGCTTCGTGATAAACTTCTGGAGTATAATTCGGATATTACTGTCTCCGCAGAGAACAATATAAAGACTGTTGCTGCCGACATTAATACAGAATTCCGCTACAAAGCCGTGAACAGAGCTATCGAAAAAACCGGTATACGCAACGTAATCGATCTCGGTTGCGGTTACTCTCCGAGACCTCTTGTACTGGCAGAACTCGGCTATAACGTTCTCGGTGCCGACCTCCCTGCAGTTATTGAGAAAATCGAGCCGGCAGTGAAGTCTCTGGTCGACAGCCCGGAAGCCAACATTAATTATCTCGCGGTAGATGCGACCAATGCCGCATCTGTTGCGGAAGCAGCGGATGCGCTCGGGGATGAAATTGTTATCGTAACAGAAGGTCTGCTCTCATATCTTACCGAATCAGAGCTATGGACCGTACTGGAAAACATTCGAACGACTCTCCTCAGGCACGGCGGCGTATGGATCACTCCCGACTTTAACGAAAAAGACTTCACATACGCAGGATTCAAGACCATTGCAGGCCCGGATGTTATTGCTGAACTTGAAGCGGAACGGGAAAAATACATCACTGCTCTGTTCGGGGAACAATTCAGTTCACAGAATCTTACACCGGTGGAAATGATCGGATCGGATATACTTTTCGAGCTTCATCTGAAAGAAGATCTTCTTCCGTTCTACGATGGCAGAACCGAAATATCGTCGCTTTCTCTCGTCTCCGAGGAAATTGCCGAAGCATGTAAAGATGTATACAGCAACTGCGGAATTTCAGTGATTTCCGAGGACGATTCGACTCCTGCCATAGACAGACTTGCCGCGCTCTTCACAACATCCGACGGAACGCTTTCAATCCGTCACGAAATCATTAACGGAATACTCAAAATCTCCCTCAAGGGAAGGCTTGATTCACTGACATCCACAGATCTTCTGAACTTCTATGAAGAGGAACTTAGCAAGAAGAGTTTCCGCAAGGTGCAGTTAGACTTTAAGGAACTGGATTACATCTCTTCTGCCGGTCTCCGCGTACTTTTAATCATGTACAAGGGAACTCCGGGAAATGATGTCAAGCTTCTGAACATCGGGACAGAAGTATTCTCAGTACTTGAGATGACCGGTTACTCGGAAATATTCGGACTCTGATCTCTGACGCGGACTTCTCATGACAAAAAACGGGGTGCTGTCGCACAAGTGCGACAGCACCCCGTTTTTTTGTGCCATTATAACATATCTTCGGGGCGCAATACCTCAGCAAATCTCTCAGGAGTGAGAAAGCCCAGCGAAACGCAGGCGTCCTTCAAAGATGAATTCTCATCAAAAGCCTTATGCGCCACCTTTGCCGCATTTTCGTATCCGATGTAAGGATTAAGCGCAGTTACAAGCATAAGAGAGTTATATAAATTTCGGTGCATTTTCTCAGCATTTGCTTTGATACCTACTGCACAGTTGTTGTTAAACGCCGATACAGACTCCGCAAGCAGCCTGGAGGACTGAAGAAAATTGTAAATTAACACAGGCATGAATACATTCAATTCGAAATTTCCCTGTGATGCCGCCATACCGACTGCTACATCATTCCCCATGATTTGAACAGCCACCATCGTCACCTGCTCGCATTGAGTAGGATTGACCTTGCCCGGCATGATGGATGAACCGGGTTCATTTGCCGGGATCGTGATCTCTCCGAGACCCAGACGCGGACCTGAGGCGAGCCATCGCACATCGTTCGCAATCTTCATCATATCCGCAGCAGTCGCCTTGATCGCACCATGGGCGTAAACCAGTTCACTTTTTGACGTCAGCGCGTGGAACTTGTTGTCAGCGGTGACAAACTGCTTCCCGGTAATCTTAGCGACCTCTTCTGCAACTTTTACATCGAAGCCCCGAGGCGTATTCAGGCCTGTTCCGACAGCTGTTCCTCCGAGAGCCAATCGAAGCAGCGGGCCTGTTGCCATTTTCAGAAGTTCAACATCTTTCTCCAGAGAACTTCTCCAGCCGGATATTTCCTGTGAAAATGTGATCGGTGTTGCATCTTGCAAGTGTGTCCGCCCGGATTTAACAACACCTTCATTTTCCTTTTCCATCTTCCCGAACGTGTCTATCAACCTTTCGATTGCGGGAATCAGTCCGTCTTCAATACTTATTACAGCCGCTATATGCATTGCAGTCGGAAACGTATCGTTGGATGACTGACTCATATTGATGTCATCATTGGGATGGCAGAGTTTCTTTCCCGCTAATTGATTCGCCCTGTTGGCGATAACTTCGTTGGAGTTCATATTCGACTGTGTCCCCGAACCGGTCTGCCACACGACAAGAGGAAACTCATCCATAAGGCTCCCTGAAATTACCTCGTCACAGGCCTTGCTTATGACTTCAAGTTTTTCTTTCGTCATGCGATCCGGTATAAGTGCATGATTAGCCTGTGCTGCCGCCTTTTTCAGGATTCCGAAAGCCCGGATGATCTCAGATGGCATGGTCTCGATTCCCACGCCGATCGGAAAGTTTTCATGGCTGCGCTCTGTCTGCGCTCCCCATAGCCTATCTGCCGGTACCTTTACTTCACCCATTGAATCATGTTCTGTTCTGTATTCCATTTTTTTACCCTCTCCTGCCTGCGTTCTTGAAATTATGCCTCGGCAATTGCCCTGTTAAGCGCATTAAGTACCCGCTTCTTATCAGCGCTCCACAAAGGCGCAATCAGAAGCTTTTTCGGTCCGTCACCGGTCATGCGATGAATTACGATATCGTCCGGAAATATCTTAAGAGACTCCACTATAAGTTCAATATACTCATCCATACCGAGTATACGGAACGGAGCATCTCTGTACTCCTCCGCCATTTTCGTTCCCTCAAGGACGTGAAGGAGCTGAAGCTTCACTCCGTCCGGATGCGGCGTAAATCCGGAAAGATATCTCACCGTATCCAACATATCTTCATTCGATTCCCCCGGCAGCCCGTATATTATATGGACTATGACAGGAAAACCTCTTTCCTTCAGTGTTCTGAAAGAAGATTCAAATACCGAAAGCGGATACCCTCTGTTGATCCTCCGCGCCGTCCTGTCATGGATGGTCTGCAGTCCGAGTTCGATCCATATTTCCTTTCGGTACTTCCTTTTTAAGATTGTTAACATATCAAGAATATCGGCCGGCAGACAATCCGGTCTGGTCGCAATGGACAATACAACAATCTCAGGCTCCCTCAGTGTCTCCTCAAATAGTTTTTCAAGTCTGTGAGGGTCTCCGTACGTATTCGTATAAGACTGAAAGTACGCTATATATTTTCTCTCACTCTCGGGAAGTCCTGCCGGCATTTTCCTGCAAACCTTTTTTTTCGCAAATTCGATCTGCTCTTTAATCGAAAGAACGGGAGATGCGAAATCCCCCGATCCTCCTTCCGAACAGAATGTACAGCCGTCGTAACCCAGATTTCCGTCCCGATTCGGACAGCTGCATCCGCTTGACAGAGAAAGCCTGTAAACTTTCGAGCCGTATTTCCTTTTCATCTCTTCTGACAAAGTCCGGATCTTCATAGCCTGTTCATGTTCTTTCTACCTTGACCAAAACACGTTCCACTCGTCTTTCTCCCATTTCAAGCACGGTTACGGTCAGATTATCGTGTGTAAAACTCTCCCCTTCTTCCGGGAATCTTCCGAAGCTTTCAATCGTCCAGCCGCCCACTGTCTTGCTTTCACAGGAAAAATCATCTTCTCTGATACCGATGAATTCCAGAAAATCAGGTATTGCCATATCTCCGTCAATTTCATAGAGACCGTCATTGCGCTTATGAACTTCATCCTCGACGGTATCAGTCTCGTCCCAAATTTCCCCGACAACCTCTTCAAGAACATCTTCCATCGAAATAATGCCCAGGGTTCCTCCATACTCATCAACAACAATACCGAGATGCTGCCTCGCTTCCCGAAAAGCCGCCAGTACCTCCGGCAGTTTCATTGTCTTATAGATATAACAGGGGTCCATCAGCATCGAACGGATGTCAATATCCTCTCCCTCCGTGAGAGCTTTCAGATATTTGTTCAGATGCAGAACGCCGATGATATGGTCAATATTCCCCTCATAAACCGGTATACGTGTGAAATGAGATCTGCTGATCGTGTCTAAAATCTCTTCCGGACTGTCATCGATATCGATAGCCGTCACGTCAACTCTGGCTGTCATAGCCTGCCTGGCTGAAGTATCATGAAACTCAATGGCAGCCTGAACAAGTTCGCTCTCATCCTCATCTATCACGCTCTCATCTTCAGCAGTCTCTATAATTGACGTAAGTTCTTCTTTCTTCTCGTCAGGATCGTCTTCGTCCTCTCCCTTCATTGGCAGAGTAATAAGATACACCAGACCGACAACAACCAGCACGATAGGCTTCAAAACTATCATAAGGAACCGAATCGGATAAGCATATTTCTTCGCATAAATATTTGCACCTTTTTTAGCTGTGATCTTAGGGATTGTCTCCCCGAAAATAATCACCGCAACAGTAATCAGCAAAGTGGCGACCCATGCGTATCTGTCATTACCTGCGATAAGAATCACTGCCACCGAACCCAGCGACGAGCAGGCTATATTTACAAGATTATTACCGATCAGGATAGCTCCGAGTGCGTCATCAAAATGCTCTGCGATGAAAAGTGCCAGACCGGCTCTTTTGGAACCCTCCTCCTTTTCACTCTCAAGGCGCATGGTATTGCAGGAAGAGTATGACATCTCAGATCCGGAGAAAAATCCGGAAAGGTAAACGCACAGGACTATACCCGCTATGACGATTATAGCAGTCACGCTTCGTCACCTCCTTTTTTTCTGCCTTTCTTGTCCGCCGGATCTTCAGCTCTGCTGTCATCGGTTGGATTATCAGAGCTCATTCTTTCCATAAAGTGCCCTGCAAATCTGCCTGCATAGTGAATTCCGGGAAACAGATCCGTCTGATTGCCGTCTTCGCGAGCTGTATCTTCGGGCACAGGCGCTATCATAACTTTTCTGATACGGTTGTGATCCATCCTTGCCACGTAGATACGCAGACCGTGATACTCAAAGTGTTCTTTTGCCTTCGGTATCATGGAAAAATGCTCGTAGACCCATTCTCCCAAACGCTTATTCGTGAGACTCTCATCGTTCTCGGGATCTTTAAAGCCGATGTAATCAAATGCATCTTCTACCGTTTCCTCGGCGTCTATCAGTACGTTGCCGTTTTTCAGACTTACGTAGGGGTCTTCAACTTCATCTTCCTCGTCCCATATTTCTCCGACCAGTGATTCCACGATGTCTTCAACCGTCACAATACCTGCTGTCCCGCCGAAGTGATCGGAAACAATTGCAATATTCTGCTTCTTGGCGGACATCTGCGGCAGGATCTCATCGACCTTTGCGCTCTCCGTAACATAAAAAGGCTCATCCAACAGTTTCAGTATATTGACCTCATATGTGCCGGATCTCTCGGCTCCGTTTCCCTCTCCGTCATATGTTCGGATGCCGTCACCGGAGTTTTTCGAATCCATATCTTTCGATTGAGCCCCGATATATGCGCGAAGATATCTCCGTATCCTTAATATTCCGATTATATTGTCAATGCTTTCCTCATAGACTGGAAGTCTGCTGTGCCTGGTATTTCGGACCGTTTCAAGGACTTTTTCCGGATCATCGTTTATATCGATCCCCACCACATCTACACGCGGAGTCAGAATGCTCTCCACAGTCACATCGTTGAACTCCAGCGCCGAGGAAATCAGCTCACCGTGTTCCTCGTCAAGGCTGCCGGATTCCGTCATGTCATCGATGATGCCATGAATCTCTTCCTCCGTCACGGAGATTTCCGGGTCTCCCTTCGTCAGCTTACTCGCGAAATTTCCTATAGCGGCCAATACAGCCGTTCCCGGCGTCAGGATCTTTATGAATACACTAAGCGGCCCTATACACCATAAGGCTAACTTGTTACTGTATTTTTTCGCAATACTTTTGGGTAGCATTTCACCGAAAAAGAAGACCACAAGAGACGTCAGGATCGTACTGATCGTGACGGCGGAGAGACCCCATCGTCTTGTCACGGCAACCGTGACCAGCGATGCGGTAGCGAGATGTGCGATATTTGTCAAAATCAAAATCGCACTGATCGTGCGATCGAAATGGTCAAGCGCGTCGAGAACTTTCACGGCATTTTTGTTGCCGTGCTCAGCTAAAGTCTTCATTTTCACTTTCGATGCAGAGGCAAGTGCCGTCTCACAGACGGCAATATAATCCGCGAAAAGTATCAGGAGCGCGGAAATCAACCAGGGTGTCAGACCCCCATCATCCATGGAATACTCATTCCTCCTTATGAATAATACACAATAAAGTTTAGGTGAATGTAACAGAAAAGTCAAGGCAGTGTACCTGAATGTGGTATAATTATGAAACGCAAAGATATAGAAGAAACCATGGAAAGGAATGACTTGTATATGAAAGAATTGCTTGAACTGTACTTTGCTTTCATGCGGATCGGTCTGGTCAACTTCGGCGGAGGCTACGCCATGCTGCCGCTCCTCGAGAGGGAGCTCGCCGACAAACGCAAATGGGTCACGACAGACGAGTTGATGGATTATTTTGCGATAGGCCAGTGTACACCCGGTCTCATTGCCTTAAATGTCGCCACCTTTATAGGAAATAAGAGAAAGGGCGCCATAGGCGGAATCATCGCAACGCTCGGCTTTCTCACATGTCCTATTGTGATTATTCTCCTGATTGCTATGTTCCTGACTAACTTTGCAGATCTTCCGGTCGTAAAAAATGCTTTCGCCGGAATCCGTGTCTGCGTGTGCGTCCTGATCCTGCAGGCCGTATTGAAGTTATGGAAAAAATCTGTCGTTGATATAACGACATTGATTCTCTACCTCATCATATTTCTTCTTATGATCTTCTCGTCCGTACTTCCCGTATCCGTTCCGGCGTTCGCCATGGTCATCGCAGCCGGCGTTTTCGGAGTCTTTTTCGGAAAGGAGAATAAAAAATCATGATATATCTGCAGCTCTTCTGGAACTTTTTCAAAACCGGACTCTTTTCAGTCGGAGGAGGTCTGGCCACCCTTCCGTTCCTATATGAAATGTCGAACAATACACACTGGTTCACGCATGCGGATATCGCCGACATGATTGCGATCTCAGAGTGTACGCCCGGAGCCATAGGGATGAATATGTCGACCTATGCAGGATACATGACAGGAGGTATGCTCGGAGGGTTCATCGCCACACTCGGCCTTGCCTGTCCCAGCGTCATCATCATTTTGCTGATATCGCGCTTCCTTGAGAAATTCCGAACGAACACCTATGTTGATAAGGCCTTCTATGGACTGAGACCCGCATCCATAGCAATGATCTCGGCTGCAGGTATCAATGTTGTGAAGGTGACTCTTATCAATATTAATGCCCTGACAGAAGACCGGAACCTTGGCGGCTTTTTCAATATCCCGCAAATCATCCTTGCGCTTGTTCTAATTATCGCCATGAAAAAATTAAAATGGCATCCCGTCATCTTCCTTGCGATTTCCGCTTTCCTGGGCATCATATTCCGGTTCGCCGGAGCGTCCTGACGGGACTGCCGCGTCAGACAGGATTACCGCGCAAGACAGGATTACCGCTATATATGGAAGACATTTGCTTATAACGTCTGCCATATATAGCGGTTCCTCGCCTTAATGAGTAAGCCCCGTCAGCTTCCTGTAAGGAATCATACTTCGTCGCCTGCCCACTCAAGCAGTTTCTCGCCTTTTTCGGTCATCTTCAGATAATAGCGATACTTCTCGCGAAAGCTCTCCGGCTTTCTGCTGTACAGATCAGGATGCTCGTTGTATGCTTCAACATCTTTCCTGTTCTGTTCCTTCTTCTGGACATATTCCTCATCGTCGAATTCTCTCTTTTCAATGACCATTGTGCCCAGAGCATCGCTCCTGCCGAATGAGGCTCCTTCTCTGGTGGGAACTCCCAGATAAGCTCTTATCTCATCCGGCACTTCCTTATCATACCCGGCTGATGTCTTGATCAGTCCATAGGCTACCGTCTTCTCCTCGTCGCAAAGAAGATATGCCTCTCCGTTGTTCTCACGAAGAATGCGCAATACTTCCAGTGTCTGATCGATATTAAAGTGTCTGCGCTTTCTGTCATAGTCGGAAAGGTCTTCCGAGGCATAATTCAACCTGTTGATATAGTCGCAGATATCTGTCTTGGGAAGTGTTCTTAAGTCGAACAGCTTTCTCGGATTCTTCACGATTGCATCTTTGACTTCCTCGATTTCCAGACCTTTCAGGACTTTTCTCAGCTTCTCGGTCATAGACAGGACTTCAAACGCTCCTGTCTTACCGACGTAATCATAAGGAAGGCGTTCGATCCTGTAGAGGTCGAAATCATTGTTTTCTATGGAGTTATACCTTCTGCCGTATGAATAGATATACAGAAGACCGAATAGCTCCTGAAGCTCTTTTGTAAAATGCTTTTCGGATATTTCGTCTATGAACGATTCGGGAAAAAGGAACTCCGGGAAATTAGACTCCGGGTCCTTCCCGCCTTCTTCTTCAAGCATACTGACAGCAAGATCTTCACTGCCTGTCCCGTACACTTCCGCGATTTTCCTTACATTAACCATACTCGGCTTATTGATGCCGCTCTCCCAATTCTGCAGAGAAGTAACGGATACTCCGATTTTTTCGGCAGCTGCTTCCTGAGTGAGTCCGGCATTGTTCCTGAGACTGCGTAATTTTTCTGTAAACTTCATCTTCACCTCCACTGTTTTCTGTTTCGGAACACTCTGTCTGTTTCCCGTGAACACCTGACCTGCGCATGCCGAACTTTTATTGGGGATTTTCAGGACATGCGCAAGATATATTGTTCAACCTTGCCTCACAGCTAAAGAATAAAATTAAGCAATTCCATTTACAACCAAGAAACAGACTGAATTTCTCATTTTTATCCCGCTTTTTACCAAGTTTTACTTAGTAGCACCACCAAGTTTACCTTTGTTTTTTGTCCATTTTGTGTCCACGCACTCGAATATTTATTTTTGTAAGCCTGTGATACTGCCTGTTTCTTGCGGAAAGTTCAATAAGTTTCCGTTTTCCGGTATCAAAAAAAATACAAACATCCGCTCATTTATTTGTTATAATATGAAGGAATACTTCCCGATTTCACACTGCAAAGGCGCAGCCGGAAATCGGGTATTTGTCGTGCTGTTTGCATATTTATATAATCGCAAAAAGGAGAGTGTATGGGAGGATTTTTTGCTTCTACTTTAAAAGAAGACTGTGTATTTGACCTTTTTTTCGGAACAGATTACCATTCACACCTCGGAACACGAAGAGCCGGAATGGTCGTTTACGGCGAAGAAGGTTTCAATCGTGCCATCCACAATATTGAGAACAGCCCCTTCCGAACAAAGTTCGAACGTGACGTTAACGAAATGAACGGTTATATGGGACTTGGATGTATTTCAGATTATGAGCCGCAGCCGCTGGTTGTGCGCTCCCACCACGGAACTTACGCTATTACGACTGTAGGAAGAATAAATAACATAGATGCCCTCGCCAGAAAAATCCTGGGACTGCAGGGTGTGCAATTTCAGGAGATGCGGGGCGGTATCATTAACGCTACCGAACTCGTAGCTGCCCTGATCAATCAAAAGGCCAACCTTGTCGACGGCATCAGATATGCGCAGGATATTATTGACGGGTCTATGACGATTCTGCTTCTTACGCCAATCGGCATTTATTGTGCAAGAGACCGTCTGGGAAGAACTCCGCTTGTAATAGGAAAAAAGGATAACGGATTCTGTGCCAGTCTCGAGTCGTTTGCGTACCTGAACCTCGGCTACAGCGACTTCAAGGAATTAGGGCCGGGTGAGATCTGCATCATGACTCCCGACGGAGTGACAACGCTGTCGGCACCGGGAAAGAAAATGCGGATCTGCACATTCCTGTGGGTCTATTACGGATACCCTGCCTCCAGCTATGAAGGCGTTTCCGTCGAGGGCATGAGAGTCCGCTGCGGAAGCTACCTCGCAAAGCGGGATGCAATGTCCAGGGATCATATAGATGCTGTCGCAGGCGTTCCCGATTCCGGAACGGCACATGCGGTCGGCTACGCCAATGAATCCGGCGTACCGTTTTCCCGTCCGTTTATCAAATATACGCCGACATGGCCCAGATCTTTCATGCCGACGATGCAGACAAAGCGCGATCTGATTGCAAAAATGAAACTGATTCCCGTTCATGAACTTATCGCAAATCAGAGACTGCTTCTGATTGATGATTCAATAGTAAGAGGAACACAGCTCCGGGAAACGACGGAATTTCTTTACAGAAGCGGAGCTAAAGAAGTACATGTCAGACCTGCCTGCCCTCCGATTCTGTTCGACTGTAAATACATCAACTTCTCCAGAGCGACATCTGAAATGGAGCTCATTGCGAGAAGAATCATCAGTAAGGAAGAAGGCGGAGATGTCGACCGCACGATCCTTGATGATTATGCCAATCCGGACAGTGACCGATATCAGCGAATGCTCGACGGAATCTGCAAGGAAATGGGCTTCACATCTCTTCGCTATAACCGTCTCGATGATATGTTGAAATCTGTAGGCATCCCTGAAGAGAACCTCTGCACATACTGCTGGAACGGCAGAGAATAGCTAATGACATGATGAATTAAGAAGAATAAAAAATCATCTCAGTGTGGCCACAGTCACTGCTGAGATGATTTTTATATTTATTTTCTTGAGACGAATATAAATTTATCCTGAATCTTATAAGCAACAAAAAACAAAAACAAATCGATAACAATCTTGATGGGAACGGCTGCACCGTCAAAAAGCATTTCCAGAAAATGGACACTCATAGCAGATATGCCGCACTGAACCGCCGCCAATGTAAAGAACTGACTGAATGACTTTCGCTTGCTTTCGTTTGTCTTGAACACGAGTCTGCGGCTCAGATTATAATTCAGGGTCGCAGATACGATTCTCGCCAAAACCGTTCCGACAATAATCGGGTATCTGACCCCTGTGAGAACGTATTTCGTCAAATACCAGAAAAGGATGATATCAAGCAGTGCCGCAATGATCGATGTCGCACCGAAAATCATCAGTTTTCGCCATATAACAACATTAATCAGAAATGTATGTTTGATTTTTCTGAAATGCTGTTCCGCCTCAGGATTCCCGGGCGGAATCTTTACGGGGACTTCCTCTACTCCTTCTTTAATAAATCCGATCAACTGTGCCACATCGTATGCATATGTTTTCTCAGGAAATGTGAGACATGTCTGAACACGCGCATCAGGAATGCCTCTGAGACCACATAGAACGTCCCCGATTCGGACGCCGAAAATCCATCTGAAGACCATAGTCATGAAAACATTGGCTCTGACGCTTTCAGCTGTGATATTAGGGCTGTCGAAATCTCTGACAGCTGTGACCAGATGAGGCTGCTTTTCCGATTTTTGTTCATGAAGGACTTCACTAATGCGGTCGATATCCCTGATGGGATCGGTACCGTCAGAGTTGACAGTAATCACACCGTCCGCCAGTCCCTCATATTTTCCGCTATAATAAAACAGACCGGTTTTTATAGCGATTCCCTTCCCGCGGTTCTTGTCATGATGCAGAACACGACATCCGCCATCCTCCAGCGTGTCAAATATATACTGTTTATCGTCGCGGCTTCCGTCATCAACGACGATGATATCTTCGTATCCGACTTCCATCAGTTCCGCTACATATTGTATTAAGCTGTCGGGCGGATCATATGCCGGAATAAGGATGACGCTTTTATTTCTCATTCCGTCTGTTACCACTTCTTTCTCAGTTTGAGAATGTTTTTCTGATCTACCCTTTTATACGTGACCTCATCCATCAGCTTTCTCACAAGGAAAATTCCCAAACCGCCCGCGACACGGTCTTCTGCCGGAAGAGACGTATCAGGCTGACCTACACTTAGCGGATCAAATGCGATTCCGGTATCTTCAAATGTAAGGACCGCCTCTTTACTTTCATCGTCGGCATCAACCGAAACGACTGCTTCCCCCGGACTTTCCTTAGGATAGGCATAGTATGATATATTACTGTATATTTCATCCGCTGCCGTATCTATCTGCATCATCGTTTTCATCGAGCAGCCGGCCATTTCCAGCTGTTCCTCGATGAATTGCGTAACTACAGGAAGATTATCCAGAATAGCAGTTACAGTGATCTGTGCCATATGAAAATCCTTTCTTTTACACAAAAAGTATTTTCTGATTCAGTAAATGTTACTGTCAGCTTCCTGAACAGTAACTGCATATTTCTTATTCAATCGTCAAAATACTATCGAATCCGGTGACTTCGAAAATTTCCATAATCATAGGCTTTACATTTCTGACCACCATCGTCCCCTGCTTATTCATAATCTTCTGCGCAGCAAGGAGAACACGCAGACCGGCTGAAGAAATATATTCAAGCTGTTCAAGATCAAACACAAGTTCATCCACACCTTTGATTTCTGCGTGAAGTACATCATCCAGCTTCGGCGATGTTATTGTGTCAAGTCTGCCTGTAAGAGCTATTGTAAGGTTGCTATCGTCTCTTTGAAGATTTATATCCATATTCCCTCCCTGGCAGTCCTGCTGCCTCTGTGTTTTTATATTAGTATATCATTAATTATAATCGTAATGTGACAATTTTCAAGTCAAACAGTTTCAATGATGTAAGCTTTCCCGGTTTATTCTTCATCGCGCTGCGCACGTCGCGGCAAGAATGCCGAGGCGTTCTTGAACATGCTGCAGGTTCTTACATTGGCATGAGATGCCTTATATTTTTCTGTATGAACGTAAGAACTGCATATGTGAGGATCGTATCGATCGGCAGCATGACAGCATTGGAGATGATTCTCCCGGGAAGAATTGCATAAAACCCGTTCTCGTATAGTAATACAAGCCAGATTGTATTGAGAAAAATGTTAACAACTGCTTTTACTATCAGCTGTGCCGTAAAAACTCTCAATATCGTGATGTTCTGTCTGTAAAGTATAACGCCGTATATGACTGCACCGATAATCGCACTGATCGTAAATCCGGGAAAGAAAGGACCTGTCGGATTCATAAGATACTTGACAATATCCATAACGCCGCCGAAGATGCCTCCGACAACAGGACCGTATAAAAAATCGATAATGACATTCGGCAGGAATGAAAAACCGACTCTTATATAATCTCCGATCTTGATCGTGGCAACATAACCGAGTACTATTGCGAGTGCACCCATGATGCCGCAGACAGCGATTACCTGAACTTTGCGAAGCTCATTTGCCGATTCTCTGAACATTGAACAAAAACCTCCTTTCGCAGTTATCCTCTAACTACATAAGGAGATATTTTCCGTGTTTATGTAGCAGTGGGATTCGAATCCGGCACCGCAAGCCACTGCTTTTCGTCCGCATGTCAACTCCCCGTACATGCAGCACTTAACGCGCCAGATTCTACTCTGCCTGACAGTATTAAATTTCTCACCCGTACAGCTTCTGTAATGTAGCATTCCGGCGAATGCCGTTTTACATTTCTGCCTGCACGGATGCCTTTGTTATACGCGCCTACTATAGCACATATGGTAATAGATGTAAAGATTGCCTGCGCTTTTCGTCATGACTGCACCGGAAACCGCATAAGATGAGCGTACAGCGCCCCGATCAGATTGGAATCATTAAAGTATTTACATGCTCTTATTTCCGGCTTCTTCAGACTTTCCGGCATGACTTCCATGATACGGTCCATTTCCTCACGAAGTGCTTCTATAAGGACCGGCTGCTCGCTGATTCCGCCGCCGATAAGGAACCTGTCCGGGTCAAGGACAGCATGCAGATTCCAGATTCTGGTGGCGAGTCCGGAACAGTATTCGTGGAGGACCCCTACAGCATCCTCGTCTCCGCTGTTTATCATTTCAAACGCCCTGAATCCGTCAAGCTCCTCATAAGGAATACCTTTTTTCTCTGCCAAGAGCCCGATCAGCCCCCGAGCGCCCCCATCGCTCCCCCAGATATGCCTGAAGTCTCTCACATTTCCCTCTCTGCGGAGAATGTAGCTGAACTCACCGGCAAAAAAATCCTTACCGCGGACTATTTTCCTGTCAATGATTACCGCTCCGCCGACTGCAGTTCCGATAACTATGACTACGCCGCTCCCTGCATCACTCAGATTCCCTTTCCAGAGTTCAGCCTGAGCTGCCGCCTTAGCATCATTCTCGATCGTAACAGGTACGCCGCATTTGGAGGAAAAGTATTCCGCGATGTTCATCTCGTTTACGCAGTAGATTGCTCCGCCGTTATAGGCATAACCCGACTCCACATCAAGAATCCCGGCCATACTGATCGCAATACCGGCAAGACGATGATATGTTCCTCTACCGAATCAAGGAACTTCTGCCTGTCATCCGCTATACTCGGAAACTTTCCTTTCTCAAGAAAATCGCCGTCTGAATTCATGACAGCGTATTTTACAAATGTTCCTCCGACATCAACAGCAAAGTAATTCATATATGGTCTCCCTTCAGTTCAGGTGTTGCATAGTTTCCGGTTTGTTTACTCAATTCATCCGGCTATATCCGAAGCATCTCGGCATTCCTGCCGCGCTGCGCAAGGCGGAAAATCCGGTCACTGTTCTCCTGCTTCCAAAGGGTCCGGATGGGCGATCATATACTGCATCTCGATCTGCTTCAGAAAGATTTCCATGTACCCTTTCAATATCACCAAATCGTGTGCCGGATAGCGTTCTTCATAATGAACATAGTCATCGCCGAGGATTCTGATCAGATCGGGGGTGTTTATCAGCTCTTTCTGCAGAAGATAATCCGCGATGACCTGATACAGATTCTTTACCGCAACTTCTTCGGCGGGCTTTTCAAGTTCTCCTATCGCATAATCCTTAATCAGCGTCTCGAGTGCCGTACAGTATCCGATCGCAGCAAGTTCGATATCCGCGCATTTTTCAGAGTTCAATGCCTGATTATACATTCGAATAAACCTGGGTGACATTTTTTCGAGTGTCTCGTTTTTATAATCCTGCTTACGCTCAGGGTAAATACATACCACTTCAGCATCACTGTTTCCGGATTCCCTGAGATTTGCAAAGAAAAATGTTCTGTGGCAGCCTGTGCATTTCGCGGCAGAAAGCAATAGATTGGAGCTTCCGGAATAGGCAAATATCTCTCTTGCTGTCGAGACAGCGTCCGTACCGACACCGCAGTGCGGGCAGATGGCGGGCTTGAGATAATATCCTGTATAGCCGCTCTGAAATTCATTGGCGTTCTTTCTCAAATAATTCATCATTTCCTTCCTTCCGGCTGTATTTGAACCTGACCTCAGGTGTATGTCAGACTCAGCACTTTTATTTTTCTATATTTTCGCAAGTGCGTCAATCGGGTTCAAAAAGGATTCAGGAAAGTTTCACATTTCAGGCATAATAAATGACAAAATCCGTATTTTGATGTACAATACATCCACACAGAAAAGAGGTGTTATATGATATTGACAGATACAATTACAAATGACGTACCAGCCGAAGTAGTCGAAGATGTAGCAGAAAAACTATCGCTCTTTGAACTCAGTCTTCCTACACTTAAATCATGGGGATTAAAACTGCTGATCGCTCTTGTCGTGTTTTACATCGGACACAGGCTGATCATCCTTGTCAGAAAACTTTTCATCGGGGCTGCCAACAGAACCAACATAGATGTGTCGGCAACCCACTTTTTCAGTTCCGTTCTCTATGCCAGCCTGCATGTTTTACTGGTCTTCGTTATTGCAGGTCAGATGGGCTTTGATACCGGAACAATTGTGGCGATTCTCGCAAGTTCTACTATCACAGTCGGTCTGGCGCTCCGTGACAGTCTGGCTCACTTTGCGGGCGGTATCCTTATACTGTTCACACATCCGTTCAGGGTGGGAGACTATATCGTCTGTTCTGCGGGCGAAGGATTTGTTAAAACAATCGGTATAGTCTATACGACCATAGCAACATTGGATAACCGTTCGATTACCGTTCCGAACGGTACGCTGGCTTCGGATAATGTAACCAATTGCAGTGCTTTTCCCGAGCGGCGGGTCGACCTGTTCGTAAGCATAAGCTATGACGAAGACATCCGGAAAGCCAAGGAAGTGCTTTATTCCGTTTACAGCAATAATCCCGACGTATTAAAGGATCATGCGATCAATGTGTTTGTCTCCGAACTCGGTGAAAGCACGATTGTTCTGGGCGCACAGGGCTACGTAATGAGCAGTCTGTTCCTGAAGGCAAAATGGGAACTTACCGAAGGAATCAAACACGCATTTGACGAAGCGGGCATCACGATCCCGTTCAACCAGTTAGACCTTCATATTCAGGACACCTGATCATCCGTACATTGCTGCAAGCAGCGCGTACACATCCCTGTTCGCGTTCCACATAGGCGGAAATGCACTGATATCCAGGGGACACGTACCCTGGCCGGTTTCAAGTGTGACCGACGGAATTCCTTCCTCCCACATAAAATAGTCGGAACAACCTCCGGCAAGATGCCAGTCATACTTTTCCGAGACCACTGTCGGATAGCCCGTCACATTATTCAGGTTTATTGCAAGATTTCTGTCTGCGGCAAGAAGATTTTCATCTTCCACGCCATAATTCCAATAGATAAGATCGCCGGCAGAATGATAGGAAATCACCGCCACGGTCGGATTGGCGTGTACCAGATTGATGATGGCCTGTGTTTCGGCTTCGGACGCCGGTGCAGCGCCTTTATGGCAGTCTGTGGACGGCACAGGCACGCCGTCTGTATAACCTTCCCATCCGACCGGAAAGTTTTTGTTCAAGTCAACGCCGTTAGCGTTGGCTTTGAATGTCCTAAGATATTTCTCTATCGGTTCGGCTGTTCTTCCGAGGAGAGTGTCTGATTCCCAGCAATACTGAATAATGCCTTTGGCGGATGCTGTTCTCATAGAGTCGATTCCGAATTCCGAGACAGAGACGCCGTCCGGGTTGGCCATCGGGATGACATGCAGACAGAAATTTGCGAAAAGGTCCTGATATGATCTGTCTCCATACGTATTTCCGGCAGCATAATTCTGTAGATAATACTCGATCTGCTTCATGGCGAGCAGACAGTTTATGTATTCTCTGGAATGGACCGTGTACTGTATCACAACATGGTTCGGAGCTTCCGGATTTCCGAGTGTCACCGCGTAAATCTGACGCAGATCCTTTGTCACGCCGAGCTTATCACAGATGAAAATCCCCGGATATCTCTGTTCAAGGAAAAACAGGTCCTTTACCATCTGTTCATAGGAATAGACTGAAGTCGCCGTGCTCACAATATCGGTATCTTCCCCCGGCATCTCAGAGAGATACTGAGACATGTCATGTGTACTTATATCATTGACATCTTCCGGCTTTGAAGGTTCCGGCGTCGGTGTAGGCTTCTTTTTTTCCGATTTCTTATCTGCTTTCTTATCCGATTTCTTATCTGACTTTTTACTCTTCGGCGTCGGTTTCGGGGTAACAGTAGGTTTTGCGGATTCTTTCGTCACTTTTTCATCTGAAAAGCTTCCGTCCGGATTTTCGGAGCTCTCTGCCTCATCCGACACCTTAATGTCCGTCACCGTAAAGTTCGTGATTCCCGACATATCTGAAAGTATCGGGGGAATAAAACTTCCTGTCTTTACATAGAACATGACGCCAAAGTATGCGATTGCAGCTGCGGTCAGTCCCGCAAGAAGTGTAAAGAACACAATTGCTCCGGTATGTTTTTTCTTCAATGCTTTCCTCCGTTTCTATGCAAAGCCGTTCTGTTATTTACGTGTATAAATCGCACGGAGCCGTTCACGCTCTTCCGGTCCCAGTCCGTATTCTTTCTCGAAATATGTGTCAAAACTTCCGTACTTGTCCTCTATAGCATCATAGATCGCGTAGACCGTCTCATTGAAAACGCCCTGGGATAAAGTCGAAACATCTCTCATATTACGGCTGATACGGTTGAGCACCTTATGCTTTTCATACTCGGCTTTCAGCAGTTTCCGCCTGTATCTGTTCGTCAGCATATAATCTTCTCCGGCCTTTTCTCTGTCAACGCCGAGAGCAAGCAGAATCAGTATCGCCGCTACCCCTGTCCGGTCTTTGCCGGCTGAGCAGTGAAAAGCCATCGGCACGCGTCTGTCGAGAAGCAGTTCGAACATTTTCCGATAAGCCGCATTATCGAAAAGAGTCTGAACATAAAAATCACGGACAAGACTTCCCACTTTATCCCGTCCTTTCTGCTTCAGAACCATTTTCAGAATAGCGGCCGGCGAATAATCCACTTCCGTATCATCATCTATTTTGACGGCGCTGATCGGATAGTAGCACTCGCTCACCCCGATCGGATCCGGCAGCTTCGATCTTTCGCTACCGCTGCGAAAATCCATCAGAGACACAATACCGAGCCCGGCAAACGCCTCCAGCTCTTCCGCATTCATCTCACCCGGTGCCGCACAACGTATCAGCAGCCTTTTCTTTACTCTTCTGCCATCCTGTGTAACATAACCTCCCAGGTCACGTACATTAAGCTCGTCCCGAAATCCGGGCACTGCGTGCGGCAGCTTGCGTTCTCCAGTCATAGCCAACTCCCCATAAAACTTAATCCGTTCCCGTTTCTGCTTTCATCAAAGACTTGTGTTACGTGCATTCTTCGTTGAAATCACACATTCCACATACGTCTCCGGAAATGAGGCTTTTATTACCTTGCCTCTGCTGATTCTCCAACCGTTATCATGCAGAAAATCCACGAAAGAGTCTCTTGTCCATGCACGCTCCGTCTTAAAGCCCGTAAAACTTCCCATGGCACCGGCAAGCATATTCTGTCCGACAGACATTCCGGCATGCGTAAAAGTAGGGGCGATCATCATTCCGTCAGGAGTCAGCACCCTTTTGATCTCAGCGAGCGCTTTCTCAGGCTCAGGCATAATATGAAGAGAATTCGATATAATGACCAGCTCAAAACTCTCATCACTGAACGGAAGCATCAATGCATCTCCCGTCACGAACTCCAGTTTTTCCGAGTAGCGCCCCTTTTTCGCCTGCTCTATCATTTTCGGAGAATAGTCGATCGCATACATATACTCTGTAACATCGGCGACTTCTTTCGCAATAAGACCGGTTCCCGTGCATACTTCAAGCGCTTTCTTTCCTGCGGCTTTTTCCCTGATAAGTGAACATACCTCTGCGTAGGCATCCTTATCCTTCTTCATGAAACGGTTATAAATCGGAGCTACTTTATCCCAAAACTGTTTTTCCATATGTCAATCCTCTGTTTCTTTTGCTGCAGTGCCGCCATTTTCAAATTCCAGTTCATATGCCTCTTTCATGTCATATTTTCCGTGTGTTTTCAGGCCAAACAGGATCAGTCGTTTGGCAAGGTCGTAAATAACCCCGAAGAGAGGCACTCCGACTACCATTCCCAAAACGCCCCAATAGCTGCCGAAGAATAAAATAGAGAATAAAATCCAGAAACTTGATATTCCTATCTTATCTCCGAGGATTTTCGGTCCGATGATATTTCCGTCGAGCTGCTGCAGAATTATTATGAATACTATAAAGACAATGCATTTATAGGGACTTTCTGTGAGAATCAGGATTGCCGACGGAATCGCTCCGAGATACGGTCCGAAGAACGGTATAATATTCGTAATGCCGACTATAACACTGACCAGCAGGGCATACGGCATCTTCAGAAACATACACACTACGAAACATATTACACCGATTATCGTTGAGTCGACGACCTTTCCGCTGATGAAGCCGCCAAACATTTTATCAGTCAATTTCAATTCGTCCCGGATCCAGTCCGCCGCACTCTCCGAAAATAAGCCATACAGGGCGATTTTCGCCTGAGCGCCGAATTTTTCCCAGCTCGCAAGCATGTAGATAGCCACTATACAGCCCAGGAAGAAATTCTTAAGGATTCCGAATACTCCGCCGAAGCCGCCTGCCACCTGCGAAACGATATTTTCAAGATTCGGAAGCAGTGTATCCTTAATTGACTCCAAAATCTGCTTATAAGTATTCTCAAACATTCCGGAAATACTTCCGATCAGCTCATCGCTCATACCGGTACCTATGGCAATCCTGAGCCACTTTTCGAAATCCTTCATGCTCTGAGGTACTTTTATAATCAACACCCTGATACTTGTAATAAGACCCGGTATTACAGCATAAAGCATCAATGTAATGAGAACAAGCAGAAGTACAAATGTCACTGCAATGGACAGGCCTCTGACCTTCTTGGCTTTCCTGTGAAATAGTTTTTCGCAGATACTTTTCAAAGTATTTTCAACATAATCCACGGATGGCCGTATAAGATATGCTATTACAAATCCGAAAATGAACGGTTTAAGCACATCAATCAGTCTCCCTATTGCACTTGTCACCGAATCGGCCCGAAAAAACAAAGACGCAAAAAATCCAAGTATAATTATCGTGACGACCAGGAGTTCAAGATACCGTCTGTTCTCTTCCAGAAATCTTTTCATTACGTTCATGCCTCCGAACACGGGGTTCATACAAAACTTACAGGAACTTATTATAAATCAAACCTGTCAGGAAAGGAAGCTGAAAAATCGTTTGTAATCTTTCCCGCATTGGATTATAATTTAGAAACTGCACATCAGTTAATTGCGGAATAACACCTTTGCGTTCAGAGTTCCGCAATTTTTCGGATGCTGCATATTCTCGAAAGGAAAAATCAAGTAACAATATGGCACCAGCTACACCGAAAAAGATTCAAAACACGAATAAAACTTTGCCATTACCGAAAAAGAAAGAGTTGATGACCGGCCCTGAACCGAAAAAGGCAGATGAAGAGAATTCACCCTACGATACAGAGGAAAGCGAACCGGATACATATAACCGCGAGGAAGATTCCGAAGACTATACGACATCTGATGAATACAAAGCCACAGAAGAGAGTTATACCGTGACAGATGATGCCAATACAGTCACTGACTCTCTGCGCATGTACCTGCGGGAGATAGGTAACATCCCTCTTCTGACCGCTGAGCAGGAAACAGAAATCGGCAGACAGATGGAAAACGGAAAGATAGCATCCTTCATACTGAATGAAGGCAGTTTAAAGGATTACCCTGATACGGACACAGATCATCTCTCCGCTGTCGACGATCTCGGCGAATTTGCAGCGGAAGCAGATAAAGTCGAACTGCTTGCAGGAAAGAACCGTTCAGAACTGCTTTCCGTTGAACGCCTGGGCAAGAACGCAAGGACACGTCTCGAGGAATCCAATCTCCGGCTTGTTGTCTCAATCGCTAAAAAATATGTAGGCTTCGGCATACCGCTCTCTGACCTGATACAGGAAGGTAACATCGGTCTCATGAAAGCGGTCGACAAATTCGAATACCGAAAAGGATACAAGTTCTCCACTTATGCGTCATGGTGGATCAGACAGGCAATCACCCGATATCTTGCGGATACCGGAAGAACTATACGGATCCCGGTCCATATGCACGAAAAGTTCAATAAGCTGAACAGAATATCAAAACAGTTCCTGCAGGAAAACGGCCGCGAGGCAACGCCTGCAGAGCTTGCCGGATTGATGGACACATCAGTCGACGAAGTCAAGGAGCTGCAGAAGCTTGCTCAGGACACGATCTCTCTTGATTCTCCGGTAGGAGATGAAGATGACAGTCATCTCGGTGACTTCATTGCAGATAGTAATATGGCTGAACCGTTTGAAGCAACTGCCGATACCATGCTGCGTCAGCAGCTTGAAGAAGTCCTCGGCACCCTGACCGAACGGGAACAGGAGATACTGAGACTCAGGGTCGGATTTGACAACGGACGCCCCATGACGCTTGAAGAGGTCGGTGAGCTGTACGGACTCACCAGAGAGCGTATCAGGCAAATCGAGTCAAAGGCGCTCAGAAAGCTGAAACATCCCAACAAAAGCAGACTGCTGGCAGATTATATATGACCTGCCGGCAGTTTTTTCTTGCCTTCCTCATTATGGGACGTGTCACAAACTCTCTTATTGTAGTATAATAAAGTAAAGCATTGCCGGCATGACTTGGCAGGCATCTCTTTCTCATGCGGTATTGACTTACATCATGAGAATTTACGGCTTGGGCCGGACAGTTTTCTATCACAAGGAGGTATTGCTATGGATAATAAGATAATCCCT
>CAMYVI010000007.1 GCA_947302185.1 uncultured Lachnospiraceae bacterium | reverse complement strand
ACGCTCCCAGCTCATCAAATGTCAGGACAGCATCGACAATCCCCTCATACCGCTGCGCTTCGTCTTTTTTCGCGACACACGGTCCGATGAAGACGGTACGGGCATTAGGAATTCTTCTCTTGATATCCTTACAGTGTGCCTGCATGGGAGACAGAACATCGGCAAGATATGAAATCAGTTTCGGAAAATGCTTCTGGACCAGAAGATTTACCGAGTGGCAGCAGGATGTGATAATAATGTCTCTGCCTTCTTCATTGCAGATACGGTCATACTCGCGCTTGACAATGGTCGCGCCGATCGCCGTCTCTTCCACATCATAGAAACCAAGCTGTTTTAAGGCATCCCGCATAGATTCAATTCCGACCCCGTCAAAATTGGCAATAAACGACGGAGCAAGGCTCACTACGACCGGGTCGCGGCCCTGAAGAAATACTTTTACCTTCTCGGTCTCATCCGTGATCTGTTTCGCATTCTGAGGACAGACTACAAAACACTGGCCGCACATAATGCACTCATCACCGATGATATATGCCTGATTGCCGGTAAATCGAATTGATTTTACGGGACAGTGGCGGATACATTTGTAGCAGTTCTTACAGTTCGATTTTTTCAGTGTCAGACACTCCATGTGATACAACTCCTTTTTTTGTATTTTTCCGCATTTTACACGTACCTGTTTCAGATTCCTACGGCTCACGACTCGCACTCAGTCTTTCAAGTCTCTGCTTTATGAGCTGTGGCATAATCCTGTTCCCTTATGAATCCCTTACATATAATAATACCAAATCTACGGATTATGACAAGAATTGCGATTCATTTGCTGTCGCCAATTCGTAAAAAGGCTGCATTACATTCAGACAGAGTTCTGTAAGTATCTTTACAATTAACAGCTTTTCATACTTCCGCTACAAATTTTTTCGCCATTAACCTATTGACATAGTAGGTAAATATAAATATACTCTTTTCAAGAACGCCCCGGCGCTCTTACCGCGACGTGAGCGGCGCCAAACCGCCTTTCACAGTAACAGACGGAACCACTTATGAAAGTATGGCATCACGATGTGCGAATTATTTGGTCTTTCGGGAAAAAAAGAAGTGAATATCGAGCGGGAACTCCGAGAATTTTTCTCCCATGCCCCCGATAACCCGAACGGATGGGGAATGTATCTTGACAGCCGAAACGGTCCCTTTTTTATGAAGGAGAACCAAAGAGCGGACAGAAGCGATTACCTGAACCGTTTCCTCACGCAAAAAATCAAAGCGATGAACGCCGTTGCCCATATCCGCTTCGCGACCATCGGATATGATCTGATGGAAAACACACATCCGTTCACGGGAAAAGACATCAGCGGCAGGGAGTGGATAGTTGCCCATAACGGAACAATATTCGAAGGTGAAATCCTGACAAAATATCTCCATGTACAGCAGGGAGAGACGGATAGTGAGCGAATCTTTCTGTACATCCTTGACAGCATTAATACGTTCATCCGAAGAACACACTGTGCCCCCGGCGCGGCCGAAAGATTCGAAATCCTGCAGAAAATTGTTGCCGACCTTTCGCCCTGCAACAAGCTCAATCTGCTGATCTTCGACAGCGAAGTTCTGTACGTACATACCAACTGCAAAGACTCCCTGTATTTGAGAAGCCGGGACGGAAATACATGCTTTTCCACAAAGCCGCTTGCCGATGGCATCTGGACAAATGTTCCTTTTGCCAGATTAGTGTCTTACAAGGACGGGGTCAGACAGCATGTCGGAAAATGTCACGGAAATGAATATATACCGGATCCCGACAGTATAGAGAAACTGTTCCTTGCATATTCGGGCTTGTAAGCTCCCCGGCTCCGCCCCTGTTCATGTTTTGAGGAAATCATATGCTGAATTATGAAAATGATACTGTTAGAGAAAAGCTATTTGACGGATTGATCGGTCTTGAGCGGGAAGGACTTCGGGTGACGGAGGACGGATTCTTCTCCAAAACTCCGCATCCGTTTGATGAAAATGATCCTTACATTGTCCGGGATTTCTGCGAAAATCAGACGGAGATCAATACTGCACCGAAACGCACGGCGGAAGAAGCCTACAGTGAACTTCTCTCGCAGACGCGGCGCATCAAGTCCACTCTGTCAAAGCAGGACGTCAGGGAATATCTGTGGCCCTTCTCCAATCCGCCATACATCCGGAACGAGAATGACATACCGATAGCACAATTCAAAGGAGAGAACGCTTCCAAAACAGAGTACCGGGAATATCTTTCGACACGATACGGAAGGTACAAAATGACATTTTCCGGCATTCATTTCAACTACTCCTTTGGCGAGGATCTCCTGCGCGAGGACTTCAGAATTTCGGGTGGGGCCGATTTTGACAGCTATAAAGATAATTTCTACGTCTCCCTTGCCGCATCCGCCCAGATGTATAACTGGCTCGTCGTAGCAGTCACTGCGGCAAGTCCTCTCCTTGACAGCTCCTATTTTGAAAAAGGGAAATGGGGCGAAGATGTTTATAACGGAATGGCTTCAAGCAGATGCTCGGATATCGGATATTGGAACTTTTTCACGCCGATTCTCGATTATAAGGACATTACATCTTACGTTTCAAGCATCGACAATATCGTGAAAAATGAATTGATCCGCTCTCCGTCGGAACTCTACTTTCCCGTGAGAGTCAAACCCCCGGGAAGTTATTCACAGGAAGCTCTTCAACTTCGGGGCGCGAACCACATCGAACTGCGGATGATAGACCTGAATCCTCTGGATGAGGCCGGAATTGATGTGCGAGATGTACATTTTCTGCAAATGTTCCTCATTTTCCTTGCATGCAAAAAGATGAAGGGAGCGGATGCAAATGCTCAGATCAAGGCGATTGCTAATACCAAAAATGCAGCCAGGTTTGACCTCAAAACGGTTCATCTGGTGGACGATGACCAGCTCCCGCTCTCCATTGCGGATGCGGCAATCGAAGTCATAGATGAGATGAGGGATTTCTTCGTACCGGTTCCGAAGATGACTGATGACCGGCAAGGTGGGTCAGAATATTCACTGAGCTCCGATTTGACGAGCGAATATGACCTTACGGAGATCGAGTCGACCCTTCTCTTTGAGAGGAACAAATTCACGGAGATCGAGAACCGTTACGCATGGAAGGTCCGCGAACTGTTTTCTGGCGGATTTGTCCGAAAAGGAATGCAGATGCTGACTAAAGAAAGCTTAGATATAGC
Source organism: uncultured Lachnospiraceae bacterium (assembly GCA_947302185.1). The sequence goes on along the minus strand of CAMYVI010000007.1, from coordinate 21,125 downwards.
AGAAAGCTGTACGTGATAAGATGTCAGCGCCTGTATGCAAAGAGCGGCAAGTCAGATAAACAAAACAGTCACATTAAGGTATGACGCCGCTATATACAGCAGATGTCACTTGCAAATTCTGCTGTATATAGCAGCGATAATTCCGGATGCTGCAGTTCCCTTTAAATAGTAAATCTGTTCAGATGCAGCTCTCTGCATATCGTAGCAATCGATTCCCGGCTGTACCCCTTACCTTTCGCAACGGAAAGATATTCCTTCGCTCCTTTTCTGTCTCCGAGTCTCCCGATACAGAGCGCATAATTTCCATACGTAATAGCTATATCGTCTGCGGTTGCGGACATGTGGTCCGATTCGATGATGGCGATAGCTTTTTCGTACTGTTCTTTGGCTTCCGCATTATGCCCCATCTTAAGAAACGCCGAGCCGATATTGGTATAAACTATCGGATCATCGGGATACAATTCTTCAGCCCTTCGATAATATTCCAGTGCTTTAACGGGTAAATTAAGTCTCCAGTATGCTCTCCCGAGCCTTAAAAGCACTGTGTTGTTTTCCGGGGTGAGTTCTACGGCTTTTATCAGGGTCCGAAGCTCATTCAGGTAATCCTTTTTCTCCGCATACTCCTGTGCCTCTGAAAGCAAAACAGCTGTTTTTGCCTCGTCATCTTCACCGGACTTTTGTTCGTCCGTATAAAACTTTGTTCCGCAGTGCTGACATACATATTCACCCCTGCCTGTTTTCTTGAGGTCGCTGCTTCCACAGGATGTGCATCTCATCGCATGCAGATGCGGTTCCCCCGACTCCGCTTCCCTTGTAACTTTTGCACCGCAGGCAGGGCAAAAGAGTGCGTTATCCGGCAAAGGCTTTCCGCAATTAATACAGAACATATCTTCATCTCCCCGGCAGGTTTTCCGTTTATCCTTGTAAAATCGTCTTCTCAAATGAGCTTGCTATATTACAGCAGCTCTTTTATGCACGCCTCCGCTTCAGCCATATCTGCCGTCGGCTCGAACCTTGCGACTACTTTACCGTCACGGTCGATAATGAACTTCGTGAAGTTCCATTTGATGTCCGGCTTCCGGTCCCATTCCGGATCGGCCTCTGCGAACATTTTCTCAAGAAGTTCTTTGTAAGGATGCGGTCCGAACCCCTCAAAACCTTTCTGAGATTTCAGGTAAGTATAAAGCGGCAGCTCATTATCGCCGCTTACATCTGCTTTCTTCATCTGAGGAAAGGTAGTATTAAAATGCAGCGTGCAGAACTCATGTATCTCATCATCTGTACCGGGAGCCTGACCTCCGAACTGGTTGCACGGAATATCGAGTATCTCAAGCCCCTTATCATGGTAGTCTTTATACAGCTGTTCTATGGGGGCGTATTGCGGTGTAAAGCCGCATCCCGTCGCCGTGTTTACCACCATGATGAGCCTGACAGCAGTTCCGGTAATTTTCAGTATTTATTAAGCGCACCTTACAGTAATTCCGCGAACAGGCGAAGGATCAACTGAGACAGTTTCATGAACGAACTCTTTCCCTCTCTGTATTTCTCGGTGACTTCACAGCTCTCATTAAACATGGTGTAAAAATCATCCCGGATCAGAGTGGCAATATCAGCGTCATAAATCCAGCAGCCATTCTCAAAATGGTGATACAGGCTGCGGTAATCCAAATTGATAGTTCCGCAGGTCGCCATCTTGTCATCTGCAACACTCATCTTACAATGGCAGAAACCGGGAGTCCACTCATAAATCCGGACACCGTGCTTGACCAGCGCAGGATAGAACGAGCGGGTCACGGAATATACGAGTTTTTTATCGGGAATTCCCGGCGTGACGATTCGAACATCCACTCCGCGCTTTGCCGCCAGAGTCAGGGCGTGCGTCATCTCGTCTGTCAGAATCAGATAAGGCGTGACAAAATAGCAGTAGCGTTCTGCTTTCTCCACCATACTGATGTAGACGTCTTCCCCGATTCTTTTCTTATCCATAGGGCTGTCAGCATAGGGCTGCACAAATCCGTTCCGGACAGCCTTATACTCGTAGTGAGGGAGATACTTAGCAAAATTAGTATCCGGCTGTATATCCATCTTATGTTTTCCCGCATTCCAGTTTTCCAGGAAAGTGACCGTCAGAGCCTGTACCGCATCTCCTTCCAGACGGATACCGGTATCCTTCCACTGTCCGTACGGATGGGTCAGATTAAAATACTCATCTGCCAGATTATATCCGCCTGTATAGCCCACCTTTCCGTCAATTACCGTAATTTTCCGATGGTCACGGTTATTCAGGAACAAATTCAGGAACGGGATAAAGGGATTGAACACACGGCAGGCGATTCCTCTGTTCTCCAATTTCTTCGTAAAGTCCACATTGATGAAACCAATGCTGCCCATATCGTCATAGAACACCCTGACTTCCACTCCCTGGGCCGCCTTGCGGGCAAGAACATCTTCGATTCTGTTCCAGGACGTTTTGTCCTCAATGGCATGGTATTCCATAAATATGAACTGTTCGGCTTTTTCTAAATCCGCAAGCTGGGCTTCCAGTCCTTTAGCCGCATCGTCATAATATTCGACATCTGTGTTCTTCCACACCGGATAGCCGGACTGCACACGAAGGTAAGAACAGATTCCGGCAGCGGACTGATCCGTTTCCCTGAGGAGCCTGTTCGTCTCCCCGTCTTTTCCGGAAATCAGCGGAAGGAGCCGGCGGTCTAATATTTCATAGCGTTCCCGCATTTTTCTCGTGCCGCCATTCATTCCGACGAGCAGGTACAGGACAGTACCCAGAATCGGCATGGTCAGGATCAGTATGATCCAGGGCATCTTCATGGAAGATGTCGTATCCATTGCGTAAATCACCAGTACCAGCACCAGACCCAAAAGGTGCAGAACGATATCTATCCATGCAGCCTGTTCCTGCAGCTTTGTCAGCAGGAAAAAAATCAGAACAACTTCAAGCACAATTGCAACTATCGAGAATACCATTCTCACAACACCGTTTCTTGTCTTCGCTTTACTCTCAAGCGTAGTCGATTTCTCCATGTCCGAATTTACCCCATTTCTTTCACACGCCATTTGTAAAACAACTGTTTCTATTAAAGAGCTGTCACATATCCCCGTCTCATGAGCAAATCCACGATCAGCTCCGCAGATCCCTCAATTCCCAGAGAGGCACTGTTGATCATAAGATCCATGCCACCTCCTCATCGAGGCTCTTTTCACGGGTTCCCTTGTGTTTTAAGCAGAACTGATACACTTCATCATCTAAATTTCTTCGTAGTGTATGTCCGCTTCACCAGTATAACGCACATTGAAAACAAATAAAATACGTGATTCTTTGATAGATTGTCTCATATACAGAAAAAAAATGAACAGTTACATCTCACAGCCGTCAAGCAGGGGGACATGCAGGGTCGGAAAATGGTCGGAAAATATTTTTAAAAAATATTAGCTCTCTTTTCTTTATCCCCGTATATCTATGTGTGAAGCAAATGAGAAACAAAGCTTCACTAAGCAAAATAATAAAGCAAACAACAAAATGCATTTACAAAATGCAGACAGATAGAAAAGAGGTTACTGATTATTATGAGTATGAATAGAGTTTCAAAACTGTTTGGTATCGCCGGTCTCACAACACTTACAGTCCTTTCGACACTGGGCATGGGAACTGTAAACGTACTGGCCGATGATGCAAAGCTCCCGGCATATGTTATGGACGGAACCAACGCAGAGCGCGCAATCTCCGATTATTTCGTAAACAAAACGGACGCAGTAAACGAGAACTCTGTGGTCATCCCGCACATGGACATCATCAAGAGCTCCGCACGCGACAACGGCAAGACCGTTAACATGTACGGCGCTTTCGAAGTAGCTGAGTATACACAGGACGGCAGAGCCCTCAAAGAGGACGGAACGGCTTATGAGAGCCACGGCTGCTTCACACTCACAAAGAACGAGGATGGCACATACGCAATCGCTTCTTATAATGAAATCCCGGATAACGCTACGAAGGCCGACTTCGTGGAGGTATTTGGTCAGGACATGGCCGACGAGGCGTTTGAGATCTACTGCAAGGACGCAGGATCAGACCTGTGGAAGACGATCTTTGCAGAGGACGCAGCTTACTATGCATATGACAACGGTCTCGGTCTTGACAAGATCGAAGCAAGGGACGGCAGCGAGATCGCTCTCGCGGGCGTATCCTTCTCAACAAACGGCACACACACGATGTATGCACAGGCTGATGCAAATGTAAGGTCTGCAGGAACAACGGCAGCTACTGCTTTTGACGGAGTCGAAAGAGGCGGAGAAGTCAATGTGACAGGTATGGCAAACGGCTGGGGCCGCGTCGAGATGAACGGCCGCACGGGCTACATGGCAGAGTCTCTGCTCGGCGACAAGAAGCCGGCTAAGGAAGAGAAGAAAGCCGAGAAGAAGGAAGAGAAGAAGTCTGAGAAGAAAGACGAGAAGAAGTCCGAGAAGGAAGATACCATCTATGACGGTATCGAAAGAAGAGGCTACATCTGCGGCACTGTAGAAGCATACAACGGGTCTTCCATCACAGTGAACGGCGTAAAGGCACTCGTAACGGAAAGAACAAATATCTCCGGAACGATCCATGTCGGCGACGACGCAAAGCTTGAGTACTTTGTAGGATGCGACGCTGTATACGAAGCAACATCTATCACAGATAACGGCAAGCTTCCGGAAGGCGAGGCAAGAGTACCGGATGGACGCATCGTAGAAGTCCCCGTAAATGAAAACAATGACGCAGCCGAGTATCAGGAGCCGGAAGGTTCTGAGCAGGAAATGGCAGTCGTTGATAACGAGCCTGTACAGGAGCCGGAAGGTTCCGAGCAGGAAATCCCGATGGTTTCCGAGAGCAATACTGCTTCAGAGGAGCAGGTGGGCGAATCAGTCTACGACGAGATCTCTCTGGATGTCGAATAAAGAACACATATAAAGATTAAAGAACACAGAATAGTACCGGCTTGCAGGAAAGGCAGGCCGGTAAAAATAAAGTGCGGAAGTTACCGGTAACAATGAGATATGCCGGCAGCTTCAACACTTTTTGTTTTTCTCAGAGCCTTAAATCAACAGCAGAAACAATGGCACGTATCTCATTTTAGATATTTAAAATAAAAAACTAAAAAATGACAGTGATCAAGAAAAAGGCTGTCGCATTAAGGTGTGGTGCCGCAATATCCGGCAGGGGTTATTTGCAAATTTCTGCTATGTATTGTGGTGACACTGCCCAATGCGACAGCCTCTTATTATTTTCGGTCCTTCCCGAGCGACAATCTCTTCTAAAAGATCCACCGATCGTACAGGTGCCCGCATACTCATATCCGAAAGCATTCAGGTCAAGAACCGGCATCCGAGTCGATTCATACCACGGCTGCTATGGGAGTGAAACGGATGTGCAGCGCACACGGGACCGGCATTACATCATAAACCACGACACGGATTTCGCCAGACTTACCGGAGATCCGCGCAAGCCGTCGGAAATGATGCTCGAAGATGTCAAGAAGCTTAAGATCCGCGACACGGCGGGGAACGGCGAACTGCTCTCCGTTCCGACATTGGAAGAAATGCTGGATCACGGAAAAGGGAAAGTGAAACTCTTTCTGGAACTTAAGGGAGAGAGTGCAGATTACGACATGGCCGATGACGTCATCAAAGCGGTGAAAGAGCGCGACATGGCGGATGATGTTGTTCTTATCTCGCTCAATTATGACGTGATCAATTATGCGGAACACACATATCCGGAAATGGAGACAGGCGTCCTGATATTCGGTTCTGTGGGGGATGTAACAAAACTCAACTGTGATATGATTATTATGGAAGAGGAAATGTCCGTCGACTCCACGATCCGGAAAATACACGATGCGGGAAAAAAGCCGGCGTCTGGACCGTAAACACGGAACGTCACATGAGACGTTTCCTCGATTCCGAAGCGGATATGGTCATTACGGACGATATCCTTCTCAAGCTCTTTTCGGAAACAGGAAACATAGTGTACCGTCGCAAAAAATAATGCAAATTCATTATCCGATAAGATATAATAATAAAGAATCATATCGGAACCGCTTCGCGAACCCGATAAGCAAAATACGGCCGATAAATCGGGTTTTTATCGGTAGTTTCTTCCGGAACTTCCTATAAGAAATATATGATTCCGCAATTGGCTGAAATACAACAAACTTACAAGGAGGGACGCCATGCGAAACAAGGCACTCATCAAAAAGCTTACAGCCGCATTTTTGACCGTCTGTATATCAATCGGAAACGTCGGAGCACTTCCGGTCACAATCTATGGTGACAGTGACGGCACGGATACAGCAGATGCTTCAACAACTATCTCACAGACTCGTGATATAGACGGAGAAATCGCAGAACTCCTTGCGCGCGGAGACTATGAAAAAGGGCGCGCCATAGTCCTCTACGATACAGAAAGCCCTGCTTCCGGCGAAGAGCTTGTCGGTGCCGGAAGCCTCATAGCCGGTGCCAGGCAGATTGCCGAAGCCAGCGCGGAAAGCTATGTGAATGTTACCGGAGAAACTCTGACAATCTCCGAAGAAGAACTTGTCGGTGCATCGTCTGACGATACTGATGACAATCGAATTGCCGTGCTGGTAGTCGAGGATCCGGACCGTTCGACCGAAGAAATTCTCCGGGAACTTTTGGCAGATCCGAGAGTCCTCAGCGCTGAGCCCGATTATCGGCTGAGCGTTGATTCTGTCGAGCCCGAAGGCACTGATATTGCTTCTTACGAAAATGCCGTCATCACTTCCGATACGGAAAGTCCGGCCGGGCCTGATGATGAAATGCCTCTGAACAATGCACCTGATAACGGTACTTCCGATACAGAAAATCCGAACGATGAATTATCTGATCATGATGACCCTGCTGTTCCCGATAATAATGTATCAGACAGTGATACCCCCGGTATTGTTGCGCCCGATAATGAGTCTTCTTCAGAAACCCGGGAGGATGAACATCCGACAGACGAATCTGAAGAGGCGGAAATATCAGATTCATCCGATCTTCCCGATAATACCTCCGGTCCGAACATCGATGATCTCATACCTGAGAATGCAACAGATGAGGCTTTTGTCGGCGCATCCGGAGATCTGACGCCATACCAGTGGGGCATGGCTGACGGATCCAATCGCTATACTGAGACGATTCTTGAAAACAAGGATGTCTACAGCGTAAATTCTCCCGGGTGGAATATCGCCGGTGCAACGAACTCCGAGGGAGTCATCACCGTTATCGACACCGGTATCGATCACACGCATCCTGACCTGAAAGACAGTATGTATATCATCCCGGATTCTCTGCAGAAAAAGCTCGGATGCGGCAAGTACGGCATCAGTGTCCAGGGCAATGTGCGTAAAAAAACAGATACAATGGATGTAGACGGGCACGGAACACACTGTGCCGGTATTATAGCCGCTTCATGGAACAATGAAGGCGTAAGCGGCGTTGCATCCGGTGCCGGACTCATGGCTATTCGGGCACTTGATGATAAAGGCTACGGAACATACGCTGATATTCTTGCGGCACTGGAATTTGTCAAAAAAGCAAAAGAAAACGGAATTGATATAAGAGTTACAAGTAATTCTTACGGTATCGATGCAACCAACTACGCTTTGCGCACTATGATCGAAGAACTCGGAAAACTTGGTATTATCTGCGCATTTTCAAGCGGAAATGACTCTGCTTATACGAATCCGTCCTCCCAAAAGCCAAATTGCCTGTGGGATCTCCCGAACGTGGTGATCGTCAATGCATCTGCCGAGAACGGAGACAGAGCCTCATTTTCAAACTTCAGCCAGAATGAGACACATATCTTCGCTCCCGGTGCAAACATCCTGTCTACAGTACCGACAGCAGGCTCAGACGACGCGCCGAGAGATTATTTCACTGAACTGGATGATGCCCCTCTTTATGCGGATCCATCATGGAAAAATCTTTCTTCGGAAATGATAGGCAGAGTAACGCTTGACTGGATGAAAGACGACTATTTCGACTACTTTAAGGTTACGCAGATAATAGATATGTCCTCCTGCGGAATCACGCCCGCTCTGCGGTTCATGCTGCTGAAAGACGTGCCTGCCGGCAAGGAGATGACTTTCTGTTTACTTATCCCCGTAGGTAAAAATGCACCTGTTTCCTATGTTTCCGCAGATTTTTTCACTCCTGACAGCAACACGAATACCAGTCTAAGGGTACGAACTATAAAAAAAGATGCTAAAATTGATGACGTAACAAGTGAAACCGGTGACGACCACTGCGATTGGGTGCACAGGTCGGTAATAGACCTTGATAAAAAAGGCAGGACCCCGGAAATAATCGAAGAAACCCTTCTTCCGGTTTATATCGATCTGGCAAAAAAAGACGGTTCCGCACTGAAAGCCGGAGAATATGTTTACATCGACAATGTCTGTGTCGGCTCCCCATCCTATACGAATAATCAGACTGCCTATGGCTTTATGAGCGGAACATCCATGGCGGCGCCATTGGCAGCCGGTATGGCTATAGTTCTCTACAAAGGAAAAGAAGTAAACAGGGAAAATGCAAACCTTCTTGCAGCAGCCCTTAAGGGATTGGTCCGCCAAAAAGATTCCCTGGCAAATTACTGCACGTCAGGAGGAGTACTCGACTACTCAGTCGACTCAAATGCAATGCTGCCGGTCATCAACTCGGCAACTCTGAACAATAATGACCTCACCATCACATTGGGTGGGTACTTTTTCGGTAACAGGGGAGAACGGTGCTCCGTAAATCTCGCCGGAACGGATCTTGAAATCGTCAGCTGGAACAACAACGAAATTGTAGTGAAATGCCCGGGTCAAATGGCTTCCGGCCTCCAGAAAGTGATACTGACGGATGCGGGCGGCCTTACCGCACGGGGCGCATTCAGCCTCACAGTCCCGACAGGATCCGATATAAAAGATACGGCCGTTCCGCTCTATGAGACCACTCTTCCGGATATCCCCGCCGATGTGATCGGACCGGATGAATCCATTATCAATGTATGCGGGCTGAATGATATGATATACATCACGGCCGGCAAATCATATCCGTCAGGAGATTATGCGGAGAAATTAGTCAGCTACTCAATCAGGGACAAAAAATGGAAAATTACGGCTGACGTCCCATATGACGGTCTGTCTGATTGTTCCATGACCGCATTTCAGGGAACTGTCTACCTGAACGGTTCCGACGGTGAAGGCACTGATCATCTGGTATACTACTCGCCTTCGAAGAAAAAGTGGTACCACTACGACGACGCAGGTGTATTAGGAGCGACGATTGTTAATTTTCAGAACGCCCTCCTTTCCATAGGCGGTTACGAATTATCGAAATCCCACTCGATTCGTCAGATAGATATATCTACAGGAAAATCTACAGAAATTGCAGACCTCGGATACAATATTGCAATGGTCGAAACCGCAGTTTGCGGTAATACGCTCTATCTGTATGAAGGCAAAGCATATAATGAAAAAGATCAAAAATGGTTTGACGATTCGTACGATACAGCCTGCTACGAGATAACAGACAATAAGATAAAAAGAAATCCGGATAAAGAAATAGAAATCAAGCCGCTGCTTATGAAGGATTCCGAAAAACTCAAAGGCGCTATATGCGCTTCCGATAAAGAAGTCTATCTTGTCGGTACGCAGCTGAACCGGGACGCATCCGGATACATTATCGATCCCTCCGGTTATCAGGTTGCGGACGGAGATACGTGGGTCTATTCGAATCAGATGAATAATCTCGGAAAACGGCTGTCACATACGATTGTGACAAAACCGCGTGCAGTCGTTTACAAGGGCGTTCTCTACGGTTTCGGTCTCAACTCACAGGACGGAAATCCCACGACATACGTAGCCCGTGCCACTGTAGTCGATAAAAATCCGGACACTCCGATCCAGGATACGATCAAAGTGAAAATCCCGAAAGCTAAAGAGGGACTCATATACAACGGAAAGGTCCAGACCGGCGTTCCGGCAAGCTCGAAAGGGTATTACACGATCAAAAACAATAAGAAGAAAAACCCGGGCACCTACAAAGCTCAGGTGACGCTCGTAGATCCGGATTACTATATGTGGGAAGACGGAACAACATCTGTCAAGAACATAACATGGTCGATTGCGACTGTTCCTGTGAAGAGCGTGAAGCTGAACAAAACAAATCTCTCAATCTACGCGGGAGCCACAAGTCAGCTCAAAGCAACGGTCTCACCTTCCGGAGCATACAATAAGGCCGTTACATGGAAAAGCACTAATGCGAAGATCGCAAAAGTCGATCAGAACGGTAAGGTCACCGGTGTAAAAGCCGGCACAGTAAAAATTATCGTCACGACGAAAGACGGGGGAAAGAAAGCCTCCTGCACCGTAAAGGTCATCGCCGGGGTTCCCGTCTACAGGCTCTATAACGCAAAGGGTAACGGCGATCATCTTTTCACTACCAGTGCTTTTGAAAAGAACACTCTGACCCTAAGGGGCTGGAAATATGAGGGAATCGCCTGGTATGAGCCGAAAACGTCAGCAACTCCGGTTTATCGGTCATATAATCCGAATAACGGATTGCATATGTATACCGGATCCAAAGCCGAACGTACGGCTATGACCGGTGCCGGATGGAAGCAGGAAGGAATCGCCTTCTACTCCTGTACGGTAAGCGGCAGGGTTCCCGTTTATCGATTATATAATCCGAATAACGGGCAGCACTTCTTCACGAAAACCATTTCAGAAAAAAATGCTCTTGTGAAAGCAGGATGGAAATATGAGGGAGTAGGGTTCTATGCTCTCGGCACAGCCTGAAAATCCCCTCACAGGAAGGCTCTGCCTGTCTGTCAAAACATAAGCGCATACCGCGTAAATCAGCCATAAAATGAAGAGAACAGGGTGCCACACCAAAGAACGGTGTGAGCAACCCTGTTTTTGTATTTCTTAGCGATTATCTGCCGGGCACTTTCCGGCGATCATTTTCCGAACGCTGCAACTGCTGCTCTATTATAGAGGTACAGCGCCTTGCCGATGTTCTTCTCCGCCTCAGTCCCTTTCTTCTTGATCACGCAGGATCGCGCGAATGTAAGTACCGAGGCAGTGATCGTGTAGGTATCTGCACCGTCCGACACCGAATAAGTGTGCATATCCTGCAGACGATTCGAATAGACACCTTCGTCAAGCGCCAGATAGTACATGCCGTCTGAACGCTGTTTGAGAACAGCATTATTCCCGTCAATCGTGAAACTGAGATCATCCGGATTGACATTATTAAAGTTGAAGTACAGTCTGAGAGTGTTGTCGGACTCAAGCATCGCCGATATTCCGTCGATGCTTACACCCTCCGGCAACTCGCCGTCGCGGACTGCTATATAACTGCTCAGCGTATCAGCCGTCACCTCGTCCACGGCACTGCTCACATTGAGACCGTCTGCGTTGTACTTGAAATATATCTGTGCCGAAGCGCAGTAATCTTTAGCCGTAGCTCCAACCGCCTTTTCGTTATCATCACTTCCGTTCATCTCCAACCAGTCAAAATACCGCATCAGCGTATACTGTACGCCGGTCCCGGTGTAATCTTTTCCGCTTCGTTCGCCTATGAGAGTGATTGCACTGTCTTCGCCGCCAAATACCTTCGCTGTGATGATGTCGCTTGCCTCCTTCGCAGCCAGCGGGATGCTGAACTTATATCCGCCCTTTTCCTTGTTGAACGGTGCGTCCTTGACAGGCAGGGCAACGTCCTTCCCGGTGCTTTCATTGCTAATCGTCACATAGGCGTTCTCATCAGCCATCACTTCTTCCGGAATCGTTGGGGAACCGTTTACGCTGACAGCCAACATTTCCCATCCAATATCCCACAATAAGAGGCTGGTCAACCCGGCTCTGGCCGGCGGTGCCCTGCTCGACGTGGGGATCTATACGCTGACATTCGCGGAGATGCTCTTCGGAAGACCGGACACTGTCCAGGGCTTCTGTCTAAACAACGAATACGGTGTAGATAAGCAGAATTCCATCACTTTGACCTGGGGCGGCAGCCGTATGGCGGTACTGAATTCGGGCACAGAAGCCCGTTCCGACCAGAGAGGTATTATTTATTGCACGAAAGGCTACATAATCGTAGAGAACATAACGAATCCCCAGTCTATGACGGCATATGACAACTCTTATCAGCCAATCATGACAATACCCTGCCCGACCCAGCTGACAGGATATGAATATGAGGTGTTGGAAACCGCAACGGCGCTGAAGAACGGTGCGTTGGAATGTCCGTCCATACCACATGAAGAGACCATTCATATCCTTGAGGAGATGGATAGTCTGAGAAAACAGTGGGGGATCATTTATCCTTTCGAATGATTACCCTGTTCATCGTGTACAATGCTTTTTGCGACGCAGAATACTGCGGCTGTTGAAGGGACCAGGCAGATATTATCCCAAATGCTTACATTTCTCCTGGGCTGCCGATCCCCTGGATCAGCAACCTCTTTTCAATCCTGGATATGCTCGGGTGAATCTATTACGTAAGATGAATGCTTCAGTGTTATTACTTGAATTAAACGGTGTTTTATTGTATAAAAATAATAGAAGAATTGAGTAAGATATCTGTAAATCCGTACGTCATGTTTTTAATGTTTTGAGAGAAAACTTGTCGGGGAATTCTGAAGGAGGAAAAAACAAAGTCAAAACCCAGAAAAATAATGTGCATATTGTTATTAACTGTTGCGGTATTCGCTATGTTCACCATCATGGCATATGCGGATGAGCCGACGGTATCCGTTTTCTATGTCGGTCCGGACGGATCGTCGTCTTACGCGGAAGCGGAATGTATGCCCGTGACTTCAGGCAACACGGAGTGGGAAGACGGCTGGTACGCAGTTACGGAAAACGTGACTCTCGGTAATCGTGTCGAAGTTGAAGGCGAGGTCAACCTGATCCTTTGTGACGGCGCTGTACTGGAAGCCACGAAGGGCATTAATGTCCGCAAAGGCCAGAAGCTGGTTATCTGGGCTCAGAGCACCGACAAGCATACTGCGGGAACCCTGAATGCGGTCGCGCAGGATTGTGCCGGCATCGGAAGCGAGAATTACGAGGACGCCGGTACGATTATTATCAACGGCGGCAACATCAGCGCAAAATCTACTCGAGATGGGGCGGGAATCGGCACCGGAAAGGGTAATAGTCAGAATATTTATGAGGTTAAAGAGATAATTATCAACGGCGGCTATGTGTACGCAGAGGGCGAAGGAGCCGCTGCAGGTATCGGCAGCGGAGGATTTAATAAAAGTAATACAATCACCATCAACGGCGGCGTAGTGGTGGCAAAAGGAGGAGTAGCCTTAGTATATGGCGGGTGCGCTATCGGCGCCAGCCGCGTCGCACCGGCATACCAATCCCCTGACGGAGGCAAGATTAATATTAACGGCGGTGATATTACTGCAATTGCCTTCGAGTGTGCAATCGGAAGTACAGGGGACGCCACGATCAAGATCGATCCTGAAATGTGTATTATGAAGCCCGAGGGCGGCGCCGTCAGCAGTGATAAGAACTGTATCCTTGATGCGGACGGTAATGTTGCCGATTATGTGCGCATCAAGGTTCCTGAGAGGCAGACGATCGTTACGGACAGCGAAACCGCAGGCGGAAGTATCTTCTGCACCAGGGAGTCGATGATGGAATTCCAGCCGGTCACTCTGACCTGCGATCCCGACACGGGCTACCGCACAAAATCAGTCATCGTAACGGACGAGGACGGCGTTGAAGTCACTGTGAACGACGAGGGCAATGATACCTATACTTTTGAAATGCCCACCTCAACAGCATATGCAACGGCTGAATTTGAGCTGATCCCGAAGGCGGATTTCTGGCCCGGCAGCGGGACCGTCGATGATCCTTATATTATTTCATCCGATTCTGACTGGGAAAATCTGCAGCAGAATCCCGAGTATTATCCGTGTGCCTTTATGGCAGACAGCGATTTCACCGCCGGAGTGACAGTAGGCGATGAGGAGCACCCTTTCTCAGGCGTGTTCGACGGCAACGGGAACACGATGACACTCGGCAGCGGCCTGTGCCCGGCGCCGTTCGGCTGCACCGCGGGAAACCATGCGGAGATCAGGAACCTCAGGATCACCGGAACTGTCCATACAGATGAACAGTTCGCGGCGGGGATCGTCAGTCAGAATGCGGAGAACGGAAGGCTGACGATCGAGAACTGTCTCTCTTCCGTGACCATCGACAGTACGGTCGACGGCGACGGCACCCATGGCGGCCTGGTAGGCGCCAATTTCGGCAAAGTTGTGTTTATCACGGGCTGTGCTTTCAACGGGAAGCTGCTCGGTGACAGAACGTATGCATGGGGAGGCTTTGTCGGATACAGCCGGGAGACTGTTTCGGTGGCAGACAGCTTCTTTGTTCCGCAGCAGATCACCGCTTCCTCAGAGATAAGTGCGACTCTGGCGCGTATTCGAGAGAACTTTTTTCTGGATGATTCCAATGTCTGCTGTACAGACTATTTCGGAGTGCAGCAGGGGACCCGCGCCTATCCCATAACGGTAGATCAGCGGGGCTCTGACATCGGCGTTGAGTTTTCAGGGAAAGAAAGGGCCTACGATGTCAGCGGCATTTCTGTCTATGATAATGACTGCATCGAATTCGACGGAGTCTATTACGGCGTGCCGGACAGGAACGTGACCTTTACGATCGACCTGCAGGGAATCAACCGTTTTAACGGACTGACATATACGGTGGGGGACGATGCCGAAGAAATCGACCTCATGGGCACGGACGCAGAGGGCGTATATACCATCCCGATGACGGATAAGGAAGTTGTCATCCACACCGATGCGATGTTCGATCCTTTCAGGATCACGGTCGAACCCTGTGAGCACGGCACGGCTGCGGTCGATAATGAAACATACGAACCGGGCGATTATATCCGTCTGAACGTTACTCCCGATGAGGGCTACGAACTTGAAGGGCTCACAGTGACCGACAGCAATCATGACAGCATCGGGATTGATGAAGATTTCGGCTTTACGATGCCGGCTTCCGATGTGACCGTCACAGCGAAGTTTATGTACGCCATTCCTTCGCAGACTGTCAGTTATGTCGATATGGACGGCAATGACGCTTCCCGGACGATGAAGATCCTCACAGGGAATGAGACCCGCAGGATCAGCGATGACGGAAATATCGAAACGCTTGTCCTGGGAACAGGAGGCCAGGAGTCATGGTACGCCGTCCTGGATGACCTGACCTATGGCGGAGGCGGCAAGACCGTCAATCTGGAGCTGACAGGCAGGGTCAACATCGTCGTTGCGGACGGAAAGACGCTCACCGTCAATGATTCGATTAGGAAACATATGCACCCGGATGACCACCTCGATGAATTCTACCTCTATGGACAGTCCGGGCAGGACGGCGCAGCCACGGTCGGCAGCATTGACCAGATGGATTTTATCGCCGTCTGCGGCGGCGACCTGAGTATCGGGAATGTCGACCTGCTGGCCGACGAGCCCGGAGCCTATGTCGATATATACAGAGGCACGCTCGCTGCGGACACGATCCGTTCCGAGCGCATAAGGGTCTACGGAGGCGTGATGACGGCGGATACCGTCAATACGAATCATGCATTCAACGGCGGAGGAACGCTGAATGCCGGAAACCTGACCGCATCGCAGACGATCGAGTTCCTTAGCGGCGTCACCAACATCAGCGGCAGGGTGGAATCACATGTCATGGAGCTTGGCTGCGAAGACATGAGTGCCCGCATCACCATAGGGGAATACGGTTTTGACGATCCCTATAGTACACTGAAGGTCTATCCGGGTCAGACCCTGACCGACGGAGTGCGCACCTACAGCGGAACGCTCAGCCACGATGGAGAGGGCAGCGATGCCGATCAGATGGCAGGAAGAACGCTGATGAGAGTGCGGGAACCCGGCATGCTTCCGGCATTTAAGTCACAGGCGCTTGTTCTTTCCGGCAAGATCGGCCTGATCTTCTATATGGATCTCCGGGCTTTGAGCGAGGATGAGTGCAACGACAGCTATATGACGTTCGATATAAAGCAGCATAATTGCACAGAACGGGCGGATTTCGATGTGAAGCATATGAATTCTGCGAAAGAATATTTTGGCTTTACCTGTTATGTGAATGCCATTCAGATGGCGGAGCCCATCACTGCTACATTCCACTATCAGCAGGATGATGAATGGAAAACAGTGGAGTTCATATGCGCGGTCAGTGATTATTTCGAAGGTTTTGACAGGGCTGTCAGCGAAGGCGAGATCACGGATGAGACAACAATCGCTCTTGTAAAATCGGTCGCGGATTACGGCCATTATGTACAGCCGTTCCTGGCGGCAGAGAGGCACTGGACGATCGGCAGCGATTATGAGGAGATGGATGTATTCTATGAGACTTCCTATGATATTGATGCTGTGAAGAATGCGGTATCATCCCAGGTTGTAGAAGTCGATAATCAGAGCGAGGGGGACATCAAATCATTGACGAGTGCTTTGGTCCTGGACAGTGAAACCGCATTCAAGGTTTCCTTCAAGCCCGGTGAGGGGTACACCGGGAAGCTCAAGGCCTCTGTGGACGGCGGCAAGAAGGTCACGTATTCCTTAAGTTCGGGAGGTAAATACATCATTAAGATTAAAAACATTTCTGCTCATAAGCTGAGCGAAAGACATAGTATCGAAGCCTCTACCGTAGATGGCCATACGGTGACAGTTACGGCATCACCGCTGTCCTATGTTGGCCTGATGATGGATTACTATTCCGATAATGACGAGGCACTGCGTGCTGGTGCGGCAATTTATGCCTACTCAAAAGCGGCAGATGACTACAAAGCGGCACATTTGAATGAGTAACATACCGGAAGCTTTCCGCTGTAGAAGTCTGCCGATATGGAAGGGGCGACCGAGGTCACGATCCGTGATCTGATCAAGTCGAGCCTCCGCATGAGGCCGGACCGGATCGTGGCCGATGAAGCGCGTCATCCTCGCACCTGATAATCATACATCTCTTTCGATGTTTTTCGTTTTACACTGTACCATTCATGCCGCTCATTAAAGCAAAAGAAGCACCGGAGCAGATTGTGCTCCGATGTTTTCTGGCAAAGAGTACCAATCATATTGCCTAAAGCTTATTTTATTTTGAAAACTATTCTTTTTCTTGTGGTTTTTGTTATCCTTATTGTAAAAGCATCAGATAATCATTGATATCGATATTATCGGTAATTTGATTATCTGTAATTGTATACGTCCGTCTTTGTTGCAGGACTAATCATTTTCAAAATTTTTCAGGAAAAATTTTTCAGAATTTATGAACTTATGATAAATTTTATAAGATAATCAGTTCTATAACTGTAACCGGCAAAAAATAGATGGTAAAATAAACGAATATATATAAGTCAGGAGGAACCATTATGGGACAATTCTCAAAAGTAAATCGTTTTAGGGAGGCAGGAGAGGCCGCGAATATAAACAATGTGGAAAGATTCGGTATACCGAAGCGTTCTCTGTTCACCACTTCCAAGGTTTTTACTCTTCATAAGAAGATTGATATTACAGATGACAGTGAAAATGTTGTCTATCATGCCGAGACAAAATTCCCATCTATTCGCGATAAAACAGATATCGTCGATGCGCATGGCAATCAGGTTGCGCATATTGAGAAAAAAATATTTACGATCCATCAGCTGCATTATATCACCATGGCGGATGGAACTGTTTTTGAAATGTCAAATGAACTCTTTCATATAATAAAAGATATCACCAATATAGTCGGACTCGGCTGGCAGCTTCAGGGAAATATCCTGGGCCTTAATTTCGAGCTATATGATGGAAGCGGGGAAATCATTGCCGTTATAGCCCAGAAGATGATTTCCATACATGACAAATATTGTATAGATATCTATAAAACCGAATATGAACATGAAGTGATTGCCATTCTGATAACCCTTCAGCATATGATCAAGGACAGGGAGGCTGCACGCTCTTCCAGCTCGTCGGATTCCACATCATCCGATTCATAAAAAGTGTGACTGCCATACCATCGCAAAGGATGAATTCTTTATGAACGGAAAGGTATATTATGAGGATGATTCCAATGCGTTTCGAAGCCCCCAGAGCATATCTCTATCCCATATACTCATTGGTGCAGCTCTTTTTAAAGGCGAATGATGATAGAAAGAAAAAAGCAGAGCCATATCGCTCTGCTTGATATATCTGATTATATCTTATATTAGAAATTTGCTTATACACGTAAGCTGAAACTGTCTCGCATTAAGATTAATCGCTCACTGACTGTCTCATAATTACCTTGCCATTAAGCTTATAGACAATCATGCGATTTATATTACTGGTCGAAGCAAGACACGGTAGTTTTAAATTTCCTTTGTGTATCCAAGGTTTTGCATAATCGCATTGGCTTCATCGTGATGATAAACTTTTCCGTTCAAGATGAAATCATCCTTTGCGAAGAAATGGAAGTTGCACTTGAAACCTGCATGTTCATATAATCCCTGAGGGAATTTGTTAGACGTAAATGTTCCGGCGTTGACACCATTTAGTGTCTCATCATTGATTCTATCCTTAACTTCCTAAATTTTTAACCCTCAGGGCTTTAGACCTCAAATATCGGATTATGAAAAACAGCTGAAATCCAGCATAGATACTGGGTTTTCAGGCTGTTTTTTATTGCATTTTCTGCGCCCCCTTTAGAGGGCTATATAACCCTCTAAAGGGGGGGCGCAAATGTATCTGGGATGCAGGGTCAAAATACCGAGAGACGGCGGGAACATTACCGTCAAAACGATCAATGGGACTCCATATGTTTATATCGAGCGTGGACGTTCTTACTCCAAAGAAAAGAAGTATAGTATCCCGAAACGGACTTGTATAGGAAAACGGGATCCGGAACAGCCGGACTTTATGTTCCCGAATGAAAAATTCCTGAAGTTCTTTCCGAGGGAACTGCTCCCTTCTGAAAAAGAGGGAAGGTCCCGCAGCGGATGCATTCATGTAGGGGCTTTCTTTGTCATCCGTAAGATCATATCCGATTATAAGCTGGATGAAATGATCGCACGGATCATTGGGCAGGATGCCGGACTGTTCCTGGATCTGGCAGCATACTCCATTATCACGGAGGATAATGCCGGACAGTATTACCCGGATTATGCATACAACCATGCCCTGTTCACAGATGACATGAAAGTCTACAGTGATTCGAAGGTCTCGGACTTCCTGCGTGATGTCACGATCGACCAGCGGATCCGGTTCCTGAACGAATGGAACGCAAAGAGGGACCACAGGGAAAGGATCTACATTTCCTATGATTCCACGAACAAAAAAAGCCAGGCCGGTGAGATCGATATGGTCGAACTTGGCCATGCAAAGGAAGGTATCGAAGAAGATATCTTTAATTATGCGGTCGCTTATGACCGGGACAACCGCGAACCGCTCTTTTATGAGTCTTATCCCGGCAGTATCGTGGATGTATCACAGCTCCAGCACACCTTGAAAAAAGCAAAAAGTTATGGCTACGAGCACGTTGGCTTTATCCTTGACCGGGGATATTTCTGCAGGGAAAATATCCGTTTCATGGATGAAAACGGGTATGACTTTGTGATCATGGTGAAGGGGATGAAGAACCTGGTCAGTGAGCTGGTCCTGGAAGCGCAGGGGACATTCGAGAACGACCGGCGCAACAGCATCCGGGCATTTAAGGTCAGCGGGACCACGATAAAGAGAAAGCTGTACGCGGCCGATAAGAAGGACAGATATTTCCATATCTACTATGATGATGGAAGGAAGGCTTCCGACAGGGAGAAACTTGAAGACAAGATAGACCGGATGGGGCGAAAGCTCCGGGAGCTGATGGGCGAGCCTGTCCACCCGGGCGGGGATTATAAAAAATACTTCGATCTTGTGTTCTGGCACGAGGGGCTCGAAGATGAGAAGTTCATGTCAGGGATCGAGCAGGCCGGGGTGATCAACAGGGAGATCCGGCTGTGCGGCTATTTCGTGATCGTCACATCGGCAAAGATGACCGCAGAGGAAGCCCTTATACTGTATAAGAGCCGGGATTCTTCCGAAAAGACGTTCAGCGCGGATAAGTCTTACCTCGGGGCCCATTGTGAGCGTGTATACTCGAACGAATCTGTTGATACAAAGATCTTTATCGGGTTCGTGGCAACGATCATCCGGAGCAGGATCTACACCCTTTTAAAAGATGAAATGGCAAAGCTGGATAAAAAGCCGAATTACATGACAGTGCCTGCAGCGGTCAGGGAACTGGAAAAGATAGAGATGCTGAAGGGTGCGGACAATGAATACAACCTGGATTATGCTGTTACGGCGACCCAGAAGACGATCTTGAATGCGTTCGGGATGAGCGCGGATAACATCCACCGGCAGGCGAGAGGCATCAGCACAGATCTTGCGCGGATCGAGGCGGAAACATTTGAAAAGCAGGCAGGTGAACATGCAGAAGGGAGCGTATAACAGAAATGGCAAGAAGAGTGATCACGTTGGATGAAAAGATCAGGACTGCAGAAACTGCTGTAGCGGCGGCAAAAGCAAAGTATGATTCCGCTCTTGACGAATTGGAAAAGCTTGTCACGAAGAAAAAACAGCTGGACGATAAGAAGGTTCTGGAAGCTTATCATGCCGGTGATAAAACCGCAGATGAGATCGTAGCATTTATCCGTTCTGCTCATAAAAGCGAGGAATAAAACCATGTCAGAAATATATGAAGAGCTTGGAAACCTGATGGCGGACCTGGAATTCGGAACGTCCCTGATTGAAACAATGATACTGAATGGAAAAAATCAAAGAGCGAATCAATATCTTCGAGAGGCTGCCCTGGAACTCAGACATGCTCTGTCGGATCTATCAGATGCACTATTTGAGATAACCACATCTCCCGAAGATATCGATGGTGATAACGACCTTGAATGATAAAAGATTCAAAGAGGGTTAAAAAGCATAGGAAGTTAAGGATGAGGGAGATTTTGGGCTTTATGAAAATATAGTTTCGTTATGAGAGTGTAAAATAAAGTGTGTAAGTTACCGGTAACAATGAAAGAACCTTGAC
>CAMYVI010000006.1 GCA_947302185.1 uncultured Lachnospiraceae bacterium | reverse complement strand
TGAGATTATCTTGCTTGACGAGCCCTCGGCAAATCTTGATTATCATGCGACAATCTGTAGTTCCTCTTCAGAATCCATTCTGTTTCTACACATAAAATGCTCCCTTCCAAGTAGGAAGAGATTTTTTTATTTCTCTTGTTTATATAGAAGGGAGCATATCAGATTTTGTTATAAGTATTTAAAATAACGTTTTCTTGTAACAGGTATTGTAATTGACTTTAACCAGAGGTTATAATATACTAACCAAGGTAGTAATAACTAATTATTCTTTGCTTTAAATTTGACGGGAGGAGTAAATGAAAAGAAATATTAGTAACAAATTCATGGCTTTCCTCATGGCAGGTGCTATGGCGTTTTCGTCAGCTCCGGCTACCATGCAGGCAGCATACGCCGCAGAGGTGTACGAAGAAGAGATTATTCAAGCAGATGAATACGCAGAAGATGCATCTGTCGGAGAAGCCGACTCAGAAGAATCGGCTGATGGTGAGAAAGCGGAGTATGAAGATCTTTCGGAGGATGAAGTGGGTGATGCTGACAGTGAGGAACTTTTTGCCCTCATGAATATCCCTTACGGCGAGTTCTATGCAGCGGAAGGCGATGGGGCAGTTGACGCTGTTTCTTCGGCAACGAAGTCGAAACCGCGCGCAACAAATCTCGCAGGCGGTTCATACCACGTCAGTGAAACCGGTGAGGACATAACCGGCATTATTTATCCGGTCAGGTTCAGCAAAGATTCAATAGCAGACCTTGAAGCAATGATCGAAAATGGCGGAATCACATTGGTCACAGACGAAGATTCCAAGTCATACACAATCAGACTCCGGGGTCAGGAGACGATCGTCACGTTGAACGGAGAACAGGTCCTGTTCGAGTCACCGTCCTATTCACTGTATATTCTTGACAAAGAGCCGGTTTCCTATAAAGATGCAACACTTACTGAAGGCAAATTCATATTCGGTCCTGCTATCGGTGAGGTCAATACAATTGAAGGCGCCTCCGCAAACCAGATCAGCTATTTTGCAAGACATGCCGACATCGAGATTAAACTCGATGGCATTTCCGTCGATGACGGAGCAAATGTCAGCGGTATCGTTTTGTCAGATGAGGAAGGCAATCAATATGCACTGAGACATGTCGTCAACCTGTGGAGAAATACAGAGATCGGTTTTAACTTTGATGATGAGAAGCTGGGTGCGCTTGTTGGGAAAACGATAACAAATATTCGTTACTATCTCAGCAACGGCTCTATCACGGATTATCCGGTGGAGATCAGCTTGAATCCATATCTGCTCATGAACATACCGTATGGCAAATTCTATGCAGCGGAAGGCGATGAAGCAGTCGATGCGGTCTCCTCGGCAACGAAGTCGAAACCGCGCGCAATAAATCTCGCAGGCGGTTCCTATCATGTAAGTGAAGCCGGTGACGATATCAGCGGCGTAATTTATCCTGTGAAGGCAAACGCAGACGTATTGAAGGCTCTAAAAGCCATGAAGAGTGATGAAACTCTTTCTGTAATAACGGATAATGCATCAAAAGAATACACTATAAAGCTTCGCGGTCAGGAGACGACAGTTATTCTAAATGGTAAAGAGGTTCTCTTTGAGTCACCGGATTATTCCTTCTATGTGCTTGGTGAAGAGCCTGTATCTTATAAAGAGATGACAGTGGATGAGAGCGGAGAATTTGCATTTGACAAAGCCACCGGAGAAGTCGGCACGGCAGAGGGGCTGACAGGAAAAGTGAACCTTAACGCGCGCCACGCCGATGTCGAAATCACACTGGCGGGTGTCGAAGTTCCGGCAGCGGCTGAAGGCGAAGATCCAATCTATGTAAGCGGTGTGGTGGTAACCGACGAGAACGGCAGCCGGTACGCGCTGCGTCACGTCGCTGAGCTATGGAGAAGTACACAGATCGGATGGAATTACGATGATGCAAGGCTCGGCGGCCTGACAGGGACAACTATTACGAATATTCGCTACTATTTAAGCAACGGTACCATCACAGACTACCCGTGTGAGATTACATACAAGATTGCGAAATATAACGAAAGTGCCTCTGAGCCGGCGATAGTTCTGGCAGATGATCAGACAGCCGCTCAGTTTTCCACCTATCTCAGTGCGATTGAAACGGTCACAGTCAACGGAAAAGAGTATAACAATAAAGAAACACCTGTTATCGTGACGTCTGATGTCAGAGACGGGAGCGGCAATGTCACTGTTCCGGCAGGAACGATTGATCTTAATGCCGAGATTGACGGAAAGAAGGTATTTGACGGAGAGGAATATGAACTGACCATTAAAGCGGCAGCACACGGTGAGTATACGTTTAAGCTTGCGGTTCCGACGATCACGCGAGGAGGCGATCAGGAAATCGGCAGCGATATGCTTGAGCAGGAACAGATCGGACTTTCGACGGACGGAAATCCAAAGTATCTCCGCAAAGTAAAAGTCGATGGCAAGATACTGACAGCTGATAGTGATTATGAAGTCATGGGACCGGATGAAAGCCTGTCGATTCTTTTTACCAAAGATTTTCAAAAGACCTTGAAGATTGGAGAACACAAGATTGAAGTCGTTTACGCCAACGGATCGGATGATACGGTACTCGCAGTCAGCGCTGTTCATGTTGCGGGTGTGAAGCTTAACAAGACGTCAGCTAAGCTCCTTGCGGGCAAGACCCTGCTGCTCAAGGTAACCGTTTCACCGGATAACGCAACGGACAGAGCAGTCACTTGGAAGAGCAGTAATTCGGCGGTTGCAACTGTTGACGGTAACGGCAAAGTCATAGCAAAAAAGACCGGAAGCACAAAGATAACCGTCAAATCAAATGACGGAAAGAGGACTGCAGTCTGCACAGTGACCGTGTACGAGAGAGTTCCGCTTTACCGCTTCTATAACCGTAAGACAGGTGATCATATGTACACAATCAGTGAAGCTGAACGTAAGAATCTGACCGGAGCGGGATGGAAGGCTGAGGGTATTGCCTGCCATGTGCCGAAGAAGTCTTCGAAGCCGGTCTATCGTCTTTACAATAAGAGCAACGGTGACCATATGTTCACGACAGCCGCGAATGAGCGCAAGGCTATGATAAGCGCGGGATGGATTGATGAGGGCATTGGTTTCTATTCCGATTCGGATAAAACAGTTCCGATGTATCGCCTTTACAATCCGAATGCGAAATCCGGATACCATTTCTTCACCGGAAGTAAGAAGGAGAGAGAAGGGCTGATAAAATCAGGATGGAGAGACGAAAAGATTGGTTTCTACGGAAACTAGTGCCGTGTCAATCATTTTGCATCGTAACTGCTCAGCATTTCGATAAATATCTTTTGTAAAAACGGGGCTGTCGCATTAGGCAGTGCAACCACTACATATTGTAGACATTTGCAAATAACGTCTGCTATATGTAGTGGTGCCGCGCCTTAATGCGACAGCCCCTTATGTTGTACCACAGACAAAATAATCCTTCTGCTATGCAGGAGGCGGGAAGGCCGCACTTGAAGAAGGAATTAAAACTTATTGACTGACACGTCTCACCAAGTGATATACTCAGTGTATATAGACTATTTAGCGGAGGAGTATCACAAAATGAGCAAAGATAACAGGGAAGTATACAAAGAAGTTCTTTACGGATTCATTGCAATCGTTGTTTCACTGACCGTTTACAAGACAGTAGGCCAGCTGGTTAGAAACGCCATAGGCAATTCGTACATAGCTGCCTTCGCGGCACAATTGATATTTGCCGTACCTGTCTTCATTGCAGTCATATTCCTGAAAAAGACAGACATCTACTATACCGATATAAACAAGTTGAAAAAAAGGTGGACTGCCGGTCTTTTGTTTCTGCTCCGAAGAAAGAAATTGGAACCGTTGCTTGAAAAAGAGCGATAAGGTCATCAGCTGAATACAGCCAGTCGATTATTGATATTTTTACCGATTACCGCGAAGAGCTTTCCTCGTATCGTATATTTCTTCATCTCCTCGTTGTAGCTCTTTTCGGAAGATTATTATTGACACGTACGTGAACAAAGAGTATATTTACCAATAATTTAATGAAAGGATGTCACAGTATGGGAATTATAATCAGTATTATCATAAGCGGCATTGCCGGATGGCTTGCCGGAAAGCTTATGAGCAGTCACTTTTCGATGCTGGGCAATATCGTCATCGGTATCGTGGGTGGAGTTGTAGGAAACATTGTACTCAGCGCTTTTGGAATATACGGTGAAGGAATCATCGGAAGAATTATCGTGGGTGTCATTGGTGCGTGTATTTTGATTGCTTTGGGAAGAGCACTGAAATAGCAACATCCAAGATATATCAGTCGTATTTTCTGCTTAAATGTCAAATCTCCGCCTAATAGATTGTTTTCGGACGTACCGAGAATGAATCTATTAGGCGGAGATTATTTTTTTATTAAAGAGAAAAAATCCTGCATGAAGTATCGGTCAGCGAGTGGGAAGCTTGAGTTGTTAATTACTCAACTTTTATCATCCTGTAGCCGATACCTATATGAGTCTGAATATATTGAGGTGTATCAGGGACAGATTCGAGTTTTTTACGTAAGGTCACCATAAAAACCCGGAGTGAGGCAATGTCGTTGTCCCAGCTCTGTCCCCAGATATTCTGTGTAATATAGGTATGGGTCAGAACTTTTCCGGTATTCCTTGCAAGTAGACAGAGCAGTTTGTATTCAATGGGCGTAAGTTTGAGCTCCTCACCGTTCAAATAAGCACATCCGGCGGCATAATCGATTTTCAGAGCTCCGTTCGTATATAGAGAACTGTCTGCATTTCCTTCGGTGTTCATGAGAGCTAACCGGCGGACTGTGACACGGAGTCTGGCCAGAAGCTCATCTACTGAAAAAGGTTTAGTCAGATAATCGTCTGCTCCGGCATCGAGTGCAGTGATTTTATCTTCGTCCTCGCTGCGGGCGCTTATCACTATGATAGGCATATTAGACCAGCTTCTTATATGTTTTATTACATCGACTCCATCCATATCCGGCAGACCGAGATCCAGAAAGACGACATCAGGGTTATGAGATGACGCCATCATAACGGCTTCCGAACCCTGAGCTGCCGTCAGATATTTATAGCTGTGAGTTTTCAGCGTGGTAACCATCAGGTTGCGGACCGGTCCGTCATCTTCAACGACCAGAATTGTAGGCTTATTCATTCACATTTACCTCCTCTGATGGAAGTGAGAATTGAAAACAGCAGCCGGTAGGGGAATTGTCTCTGAGAGTGATATTTCCTCCATGGGCTTCAATTATTGATTTACAGAGAGCAAGACCGAGACCGATGCCCCTTCTTCCGTCTGTAATATTCCCCTCCATAGTGTAGAACATTTCAAAAACATGCGGTTTCATGGAATCCGGGATTCCGGGACCGTCGTCACAAACGGATACATACACAAAATTTTCTTTCTTATCACTTTTGATCGTGATATGGGATCCGGTCTGAGTATTCTTTATCGCGTTATTGACCAGATTGATCAGGACTTGTGCAATCAGCCTCGCATCCAGTCTTGCAATCAGGATATCAGAACTTTGAATAACAGTAATAACGTGATCGGATGCATTTTTATCTACATGTCTCAAGGCTTCATCTACGACATCATTAACGATATTCAGAGAAAGATGGAGATCCATCTGCCCGTTCTCAATCCTGGATATGGAGAGGAGATTTTCAACAAGATTGATCAGCCACTCGGAGTCGTCATAGATATCTGAGAAAATCTGTTCAAGTGTCTCACGGTCAAGATGGTCATAATGGGAAAGAAGATTACTGGCATTTCCCGATATGGTGGTGAGAGGAGTACGGATATCATGTGAAATCGAACGTAGCAGGTTGGATCTCAGCTGCTCGTTGCGCATTGCTATTGCAGCCTGCTCTTTTTCCGCAGCATTCCGAAGACTTTCCAGAGCCAGGGCGCACTCACCCAATATGGAGACAAAAACGCTGTATTCAAAAGACTCCAAATCTATGCCATTCAGATAAATGCCTATCACGCCATAACAGAATCCATTGATTGATATAGGATGATAGGAGGCTTTTGCCTGACTGAATTCTTTGCAATGAAATCCTGCGGGGAGCTGATTCCGAAAGACCCACTGCGCGATGACTGATTCATTGTCATCAAGAGAAGGAATATCACCGGAGTAATGGGGAACCTCAGGCTTGATTCTGCGGCCGAGTGTTCCGTCATCAGCTGCGGGATATACAATCACATCACGATTCAGGAGCGTTGCTATCTGCCTTGCAGTGATTTTTATAACGTCGTCCGCGCTTGACGCTTTCTGCAAAAGCCGGTTCGTATCAAAAAGGACTTTTGCCCGGAAGGCTTCCCGTGAGGACTGCCTTGCATTTTGTTTGAGCTTATTCGCTAGTGATCCGGTAATCAGTGATGAAATCAGCATAATGCCGAATGTTACAACATACTCGGTCTCATAAGTATGAAAGCTGAATCTGGGTTCTATGAATAAGTAATTGAACAGCAGAACGCTGGCCAGAGAGCCTACAACACTGTAAACAGGACTGACTGTTACAACGGCTATGACCAGAACACCGAGAATAAATACGGTTATAATATTTGATTCGGAAAAACCGAATCTTGTAAAAAGCAGACCTACATTTACGGAAGCGATAAGGAGCATAAATGTCAGGAGGGAATCTTTCCACGACAGCCGGATCCGGCCGGCAGAGAATAACCTGCTGTTCTGCTGTTTCAAATCCGCCGCTGAATCCGGGATAATGTAGACATCAACGTCCGGAACACTCAGGATGAGCTGTTCGGTCAAAGGCGCTTTACTCCAAAAATGCTGCCGTCTCGCACCGCTCCTTCCTACTACGATTTTGGTGGTTCCGGAAATGTGAGCGTATTCCGCTATCTGGATTGCAACATCGTTGCCGGTGACTGTCGTTACGGAAGCACCGTTCTGTTCTGCAAATTCGATATTATCCTGAAGCCGCTGCCTGTCAGAGGCAGGAAGACTTTCATAGTCCGGCGGCTTAACGTACATAGCTGTCAGTATGGCGTGAAAAGCAACCGCCATTTTGGCGGCGGCAGCAATCACTTTTTGATTTGAAGGAGATGAAGACAGGCAGACCAGTATCCGTTCACTGTTCTCTAATATCTTATCCATGTCATTTATCCTCTGCCATCAGATATTCTATTATAGCATAAAAAGGCATACTCCTCTACTGCTGTTCCGATGCTCAGATGTGCATTTATATCGGATATTCCGGTTTACTTAAAGGCATATTCTCCGCTTAAAAAGCTTATCCTCTGCGTCAGTTCCGGTGCTCAGTCGAGGAATGGCTATACTCCGTGTATTCGCCCCGGCTGCTATCTTCGGCACTGTTTTCAAAACTGCTGCCGCGTGCATGTTCAATGATGTCGGCAAAACATCCGAAACGGTATATTATGTAATAGCCGAGAGTAAAAATTACTGCAATCAACAGGACCAGTGAAAGTTCTATCATAAGATTTACCTCCGTTTCAAAACTGCTTTTCAAAGCTGCTTTTCAAAGCTGCGGGTGCCTTATGTACACGTTAGAAACAAGTTCCGTTTATGAAAAAAGCATAGACTTACATTCTTAGAATTCTGCTTCAGAGCTTAAATCAGAAATGTTCAAATATGGAAGCATCTCTGCATTGCCCTGTACTCGCCAAGTACAAGCATCGTTATGCCGTTCCGGAGCATAGTGTCCGGCGTGACGGACAGGATCATCCTGCCGTTTTTCTTAATGGCCAGGATCGTAATACCGTAATGCTTTCGTATATCGATTTGGCCGATCGTTTTTCCGACCCATTCCGGCGGGACGGATACTTCATATATGGCGTGGTCATCGTCAAGCCTGATATAGTCCAAAATATGATTGGAAGCGTATCGTATGGCAGCCCATTCGGCGATCTGTTTTTCAGGCATGATCACTTCGTCTGCTCCGTTGCGAAGGAGAAACTTTGCCTGAACATCTCTGTCCGCGCGTGATACGACCAGCCTTCCCCCCAGCTCCTTAAGCAGCGCAGTGGTTTCAAGAGAACTCTGAAAATCTCCGCCTATAGTCACAATGCATACGTCATAGTTCGGAATTCCGAGAGACTTAAGGAATGCTTCGTTTGTGCTGTCACCGATTTGTGCGTCCGTCACGATGGGGAGCAGGACATTGACTCTGGATTCATCCCTGTCCACGGCCATGACCTGATGTCCGAGCGCATACAATTGTTTCGCTATCATGGTCCCGAAACTGTTGAGCCCTATCAGAAGAATTGATTTCATAAAATACCTCCGTTTAAAGGAAAACTGCACTGAGCAGGACAAGCTGCATTTTGACAAATGCCGAAATCTTTGTGCTATCCGATTATTATTTTTTCAACCGGGCAAAGTGATACTTCAGCAGTCCTGCCGGTGACAGCTGCATAAACCAGAGTAAGCCCGCCTACCCGTCCGATAAACATCAGAAGAATGAGAACCACATGAGATACAGTGCTGAGAGAAGGCGTGACCCCGAGAGACAGACCGACGGTTCCGATTGCCGATGCGCTTTCAAACAGGCATGTGCCTATCGGAAGGCCGTCTGAGATGCTGATAATGAAAGATCCCGATAATGAGAGGAAAACATACATCATTAGGATTGTAGAAGCTGTACTGATTGTTCCGTCTTCTACACGTCTGCCGAGAATCTGTACGTTTTTCTTTCTTCTGAAGACTGTCAGGGTATTGGCCAGGAGTACTGTTATAGTAGTGTTTTTCATTCCGCCCGCTGTCGAGCCGGGAGAGCCGCCGATCAGCATGAGAAGGATCAGAAGCATACGGCCGGAACCCCTTAAAGCCGTCAGATCGGCAGTATTAAAACCCGCAGTTCTCGGTGTGACTGACTGGAACAGCGAGAGACAGATTCTTTCTTTAAAGGGATATCCGGAATACTCATAAAGATACAGAAAGAGGGCGGGAACAATGATAAGCAGCGCAGTTGACAGCAGTATTACCTTGCTCTGCATCCGGTATTTTTTAATATGCAGCTTGTTTTTGGCTATATCATCCCATGTCAGGAAGCCTATTCCGCCGATTATGATCAATAAGGATATCGGGATAACGATTCCGAAATCAGCACTGAACGAAGTCAGGGAGGAAAACGGACCTGTTTTGTCTCCCATCAGGTCGAAACCGGCATTACAAAAAGCCGAGACAGAATGAAAAACAGCCATCCAGATGCCGGTGATTCCGTATCTTGTGCAAAATGCCGGCAGCATGATGAGCGCTCCCAGCAGTTCGGCAGCAATTGCAGCTTTAAAGAAAAAAACAGTCATTTTTCGGATACCTCCGACCTGATGTGCGGATATAGTATCCTGTAGTATACTGCTCTCAAGTATGGAGAGCCTTCTCCCTGAAAGAGTGAAAACTAATGCGGCGAGAAAGATGATCCCGAGTCCTCCGAGCTGTATCAAAACCATTATGACGGCCTGTCCGAAAGCGGACCAGTATGTCGCAGTGTCACGAATCACCAGCCCTGTCACGCATACAGCGGATGTTGAAGTGAACAGAGCTTCTTCCGGCGTGGGGATCTGCCCGCTTTTCGTCGCGATGGGAAGCATAAGCAAAAAGGCACCTGTCAGTATCAGTCCTAAAAATCCGAGAATTATGATCTGAAAGGAAGACAGATTTTTCTTAATGATTCTTTTTCTGTTCATATTTGACCTCCGGATAGCTCCCCCCTGCATCCTCATTATACGGAAGACAGCGCAAAGATGGTGTTAAGGTAAACTGCTGTGATATTAAGATTATATTAAGAGACCTGCTCTCAAAGCCCCTGACGAAAACCATTTTGAATTTTTTCAGAATATTCCTGATGCCGATTTATATATAAATCTGAAAGAAAATCACACTATTGCAAAAAATACTTTCTTTTAGTACAGTAACGTGATAATATGGTAGCAGTTTGACGCGAGACGTCATAAAAATGGAGGAGACATATAATGAAAAAGAAACTTGCTCTTATAATGGCGATGGTGTTGATTCCGGCTACAGTCAGCGGATGCGGTTCCTCTTCTTCAGCAACTGCTACCACAGAGACAGCAGATGTTTCTACCGAAACCGAGGCGGTTGAAACAGCCGATACTTCAGCTGAGATCGAGGCAGCTAAAGCCGCATCTTCTTACAAATTCCTTGATGAAGATCTCGGCGTAGAGTCTTATGCAATCGGTTTCCGTCAAGGCGATGAAGAACTCGCGGAGACAGTCAGCGGGGCCGTTCAGGCGTTGGTGCTTGATGGTACATATGATGAGATCGGTGAAAAGTATCCGGATATTAAAGATTATCTCTGCCTTAAAGCCGAGGATATTGATGCGTCAACACTGCCGGAGAAAGGTTCGGGTGACAGCAGCTTTACATTCAAGCATGGTTTCGATCTTGATTATCCGCCGTATTCTTATCTTCAGGACGACGGTTCAGTCGGCGGCTTTGACGTAGAACTCTGCCAGGCCGTATGCGATTATCTCGGCTGGGGATATGAGTCTGTGCCTTTCAATTGGGATGCAAAGGACATGGAACTCAACGCAGGCAGCTGCGACTGCATCTGGTCAGGCTTTACAAAAGAAGGCCGTGAGGATGATTATACATGGGGCATCACCTACTCGAACAATACACAGGGAATCATGGTTCCGGGAGATTCCGATATCAAGACATTGGCAGATCTCAGCGGAAAAATCGTAGGCGTTCAGACAGCTACGTCAGCTTATGACATGCTTCAGGATTCCCAGAAGGAACTGGCAGATACATTTGCTGAACTTAAGGTTTATGAGACATATACGATTGCCTATAACGATCTGAAGGCCGGCGCTATTGACGCGATTGCTATCGATATGACTGCAGGGTCTTTCCTGATAGCAGACAACAACTCATGAGAATATTCAAGAACGCCCCGGCGTTCTTGCCGCGACGTGCGCGGCGCGTCAGCGCCTTCCACTGCGCACGTCTGCGATCCGCCGGAGGCTTTTATTCTTCATCGCGAGATTGTACTCACGATGAAGCCGGATTTCACTCTGCGCGCGTATCTCATGATTAAAATCACAAGTATTGCGCGATGAAGAATAAACTGTTCAGGTGTCTGGCATGAAACGGACAAAACGCAAGCGTTTTGTCCGTTTCATAATTAATAAAAAGAGGAGAGAGATTTATGAGCTTATCCACCATGCTGTCTGCTATGAGCGAGGGCATGCTCAACAGCTGCGCGATTTTCATTTTGACAATTCTGTTCTCCATGCCGCTCGGTATGATTATTATGTTCCTGCGACGTTCAAAAATTGTAATTATTCGTGAGATCACTAAGATTTATATTGCCATCATGCGCGGAACCCCGCTCATGCTGCAGCTTCTTATGTGGTACTTCGGACCATATTACCTGTTCGGCATGAATATTCGCGGCTATCGTTTGACTGCTATCATAATCGGTTTTTCCATGAATTATGCGGCTTATTTTGCCGAGATTTACAGAGGAGGTATGGATACCATCCCGGTAGGGCAATATGAAGCGGCAGAAATACTGGGCTACAATAAAGTACAGACTTTCTTTAAGATTATTCTGCCTCAGGTCATGAAAGCCATCCTGCCCTCAGTTACGAATGAGATTATTACGCTGGTCAAGGATACTTCTCTTGCATTCACGCTCGCTTATAATGAAATGTTTTCGATAGCCAAGCAGATTGCGGCGTCTCAGACATCATTTATGCCTTTCGTGATAGCCGGTGTTTTTTATTTTGCCGCTAACTATATCGTAGCTTTCGTCATGGAACGAATCGAGAAAGCGTTTGATTATTATAAATAAGGAAGGAGGAAGAAGCGTATGATTTTACAGATGAACAGTATAAAGAAATCGTTTGGGGATCTTGAAGTTCTGAAAGATATCAGCGTCCATGTCGATTCGGGCGAGGTCGTCAGTATTATCGGGCCCAGCGGTTCAGGTAAGAGCACACTTCTGCGTTGTGCGACCTTCCTTGAAACGATTGATTCGGGTGATATTTCCTATATGGGAAGAAGTGCAGTTGCTACCAACGCAGAAGGGCATGCTGTTTATGTCGGCCACAACGAACTGTTCCAGATCAAGAGATATTTCGGCCTTGTGTTTCAGCAGTTCAATCTGTTCCCGCATTTTTCGGTGATCAAGAATATTATGGATGCTCCGATTCATGTTCAGAAGCGTCCGAAAGATGAAGTGCATGCGGAAGCCATGGAACTCCTTCGCAAGATGAACCTGGAAAACCGTGCTGATGCGTACCCCTGTCAGTTGTCGGGAGGCCAGCAGCAGCGCGTTGCCATTGCCCGTGCGCTTGCACTGAAACCTGAAATACTTTTCTTCGATGAGCCGACCAGCGCACTTGACCCGGAGCTTACAGGCGAAGTACTCAAGGTCATTCGTCAGCTTGCGGAAGAGAAGATGACGATGGTCGTGGTCACTCATGAGATGCCGTTCGCCCGGGCAGTGAGTAACCGTGTCGTATTTATGGATAAGGGCGTGATTGTCGAGGAGGGCGATCCGGAACAGGTTTTCGGCAACCCGACAGAGGAGAGAACGATACAGTTCCTGAGAAACTATCAGAGATAAACGCAGAGATATTCTCGGTATTAATCCCGGAAGGACGGAAAAGAAAATTGACATATGACAGAATGTGCGAAGATCATGCCAACGATCATGAAACGGATAAAAGTCCGAATCTGAAGAGTATTGATTATTGCGTTTTGGATCCGACCGGAAATATAACAATTCTGGTTACATCTTCTGTGCCTGTACATCTTCAGCCGCAGATCGCCTCACAGCTTATGAATCTCGAACCAGAAGCTGAGCAGGTTGGCTTTCTGTCCCGTGATGATTCCTGTGATATCGCGCTTCGCATGGCCGGAGGCGAGTTTTGCGGAAACGCATCCATGTGTGCTGCCGTATATGCAGCATCGGAGGCGGGAACAGTAAGTTCTGATGTCATTCTCCGCGTCTCCGGCTCATCTGATCCGGTCAGGGCGAAAGTTAAAATGCATGATAACGGATACTGGACCGGAACTGTTCATATGCCGGAGCCTGCGAAAATCGAACGGATTTCACTTGCCGGCGCAGGCTATGTTCCGGTAGTGAGTTTTGACGGTATCTCCCATGTGATTTTGGAAGAGGGCATGTGTCGTTCACAAGCGGAGAACTTTGCGCGTGCATGGTGCAGCGCTCTTCAATCGGAGGCTATAGGACTCATGTTTCTTGACCGCGCAAAGGCAAGCCTGACGCCCCTCGTATATGTTCCTGCTGCGGACACACTCTTCTGGGAGAATTCCTGCGCCAGCGGAACAACGGCTGTCGGCGCGTTCCTTGCCTCCGAATGCGGAAAGCCGTATACAGCGGCATTTGAACAGCCGGGGGGAAAGCTGACTGTCGAGGTTACTGCAGACGGAGAATTATGTCTTACAGGTACCGTCAGAATTCGATGTGTCCGAAATACCGTTTTACTATAACCGATTTTCGTCGGTATCGTTTTTATTCTTCATCGCGCAATACTTGTGATTTCAATCATGAGACGGATGCAGACGGAGCGGACGGAAACATAAAGCAAGCTTACCCTTACGGCTGAAATTTTCGGAACCTGTTTTCGTGGGTTCCTTTTTTCGTTATGGGAAAATTCGCGTCATGTGTCATCCGAAGCTGCCGGCGGATGCAACCGGCGTGCATATGAAATAATAGTCGACGCTTGCACGCGCCGGAGGAATAATGCCGCAGAACGACGCAGTGTTACGGTCTGCCGCATAAGGAGTTGACATCATGCGCAAAATGACTGAGGGAAATATTTACGGACATTTGTTATCTAATGCGGTCCCGCTGATACTCGGAAATATCCTGCAGCTGACCTACAATGCGGTCGATTCAATTATCGTGAGTAAAGGCGTCGGAGTGGTAGGTCTCAGTGCGGTCAGTGTCTCAGAGCCGGTTTCGACCATAATTATTCTCAGCATATCCGGAATAGGAATAGGAGCATCTGTTCTTATGAGCCGCTACTTCGGTGCAGGGGAAAATGAGAAAGTCAGAAGAGCGCTTTCAACGACAATAATATTCGGTACGATGTCTTCCCTATTGGTTTTGCTCGTCGGCGTCATTTTTTCAAGGCAGATCCTGATTGCGCTCAATGTACCGGAAGATGTGCTGGACGCGGCAGCCTCCTATATCCGTATTATTTTCATCGGATGCATTTTTACATTCCAGTACAATATCCTGTCCAACGCCCTGCGGGCTGTCGGAGATGCGAAGACGCCGGTAATATTTGTCGGCATTGCATCCGTTGTGAACGGGCTTTTGGATGTACTTTTTATATTTGTCTTCCGCTGGGGAGTAGTCGGTGCGGGAGTTGCCACGGCTCTTGCGGAAGGCATTTCCGCGATACTATGCATTATCTACGTTTACAGGCATATTCCGATTTTACAAATAAAACGGGAGGAAATCGTACTTGACCCGTCTATGCTCCGTATAATACTGCGGAGTGGTCTGGTCACAGCTCTTCAACAGGCTTGCCAGCCGGTCGGAAAACTTCTTATTCAAAGTGTGATCAATCTGCAGGGTGTTTATGTGATATCTGCTTTTAATGCTGTGTGCCGGATTGAGGATTTTGCCAGAATTCCGGGTCAGAGCATCGGGCACAGCATCATGACATCAACGGCTCAGAACCGCGGGGCGGGAAAAATGGATCGGACGAAGGAGTCACTTTGGAAGGGGATTGTTATCGGGTTCATTTACTGTCCGGTCGTCACAATTCTGGTCTTCATTTTCAGAGAACAGCTTATGAGCCTGTTCGCACCTTCGGCCGGTGGAGAAATGATGATCGCGATCGGTGCGTCATACTTGTCTCTTAAATCGTTTATGTTCATTCTGCCTTTTCTGACCAATTCTATCCAGGGTTATTTTCGCGGAATGGGACAGATGACGATGACTCTTGTCTGTACAATTATTCAGATTTCGGTACGAACGGTCATGGTGTATCTTCTCGTGCCCGGAATCGGGATAAGAGGAGAAGCATGGGGATCCGCTTTGGGGTGGATAATCATGGCAATTTTCGAATACGGATATTATTTTACGATCCAGCAGAGAAAAGTCTACCGAAAGGTTGAAAATTAACCGGCGCATCGCAGCCTCGTAAAGCGGAAGGTGCTTCGCACCCTGCTCGGTGCAGCATGAGCGCCGAGGCGTTATTGATCCAGCAGATATACGAATGATATATCTGTAAAGTTCGATAAATAAGAGGTTAATATTATAGCCTGTAGATGGTATAATGAGTTTTATCAGAAACCTGTGGGAAATCTAAGGAAAAAGCCGATTAGAGGAATCTACTAATGAAGGAATTGACGATTGAAGCCAGAACAGAGAACCTGGAAGAGGTACTTGCATTTGTGGACGAACATCTGGAAAAACTTAATTGTCCGGTGAGAGAAAAGACCCATCTTGACGTGGCAGTAGAGGAGCTCTATGTAAATATTGCACAGTATGCATATGACCCGGAAATAGGTTGGGTAAAGCTGCAGATAGAGGTTCTTGATAATCCGCTCTCGGTGTCCATAACGTTCATTGATAACGGCAAGCCGTATGATCCGCTCGCAAAAAAGGATCCGGACGTCTCTCTGTCAGCAGAAGAAAGACAGATCGGAGGACTCGGAATCTACATGGTAAAGAAGAACATGGAAGATGTACGTTACGAGTATAAAAACGGGAAAAATGTGCTTACTATCAAAAAAAATATTTGACAGACATACGGGCTCGAATACGGCGGGCTCTGTCAGTGCACCGTCTGTCAGCCTTGCAGCAGGAAAACTCATGATTTCAGTTAAGAAGAAGCAGCCGGTAACAGACGTTTTCATTTAAATGTGCTTTCGGAGATGAAAACGTCGGTACCGGTTGTTTATTTATTCGGGGGGTTCATACATTTAAGGGGGAAAGACATATGATTGCAGGTGATTGTAAGAGGCGTATCCGGGAACAGTTGGCTCTTGATTATTGTTGCACTCCGCAGGAAGCTGCAGACAGGGAAAATCATTTTACTATTTACGAGCCGCGTAAAGGACGGCGCAGATTCGAGGAGCGAAGCAGAACATTTCTGAAAGCTGTATCTTACCGCAATAAGTTACTGTTTACAGGCGATGAGAAGATTATTGAATGGTGCCGGTCGAAATTCGGGAATATGGAGGCAGCCTGGTTCATGGAACCCGGACCGATGCGTGAACTGGACAGAGAGCTTGAAAAATACGGATATGGTATAGATAAAATACATCCTTTTTTTGTGCCGAGAGATGAGATTTTGGAGAACAGATCGCTGAATTGTGAGAATGATAATAGCGGAAACTGCGGTTATGAAGTCCGCCTGTATCGAGGAGATGAGATAGAGGTATTCAGGGGAGACCGGCGGTTCGGATATGCATTTTCTTTCTGTGAGACAGCCCCGGATGTGATTGGCGCGGCAGCCGTGCGTGAAGGGGAAATTCTGGGTATGGCCGGAGCGAGTGCGGACAGCGATACATTCTGGCAGATCGGAATCGATATTACTCAGGAGGCCAGAGGGCTTGGAATAGGGAAAGCTCTTGTCACGAGACTCAGAGATGAGATTCTGAAATGCGATAAAGTTCCCTATTACGGGACTGCGGTTTCGCATACCCTATCACAGAACATTGCCGTTTTGTCGGGATTCAGACCGGCATGGACGGAATTGACAACAACAGACAGTGCCGCGAGCAGCGGAAAGACAGAAGGAGACTGACATGCCCTGTACAACAATACTTGTAGGAAAAAATGCAACATACGACGGTTCGACTCTTATGGCAAGGAATGAGGACTCTCCCTCAGGGGAGTTTACGCCGAAAAAATTTATCGTGGTCACTCCGGAAGAACAGCCAAAGTCTTACGTGTCCGTTATCTCGAAGGTCGAAATTGAGCTGCCCGATAAACCATTGCGCTACACTGCGGTTCCGAATGCACTTCCGGATGAGGGAATATGGGGAGAAGCAGGGATCAACATTTGCAATGTTGCCATGACAGCTACGGAAACTATAACATCCAATGCACGCGTACTCGGTGCAGACCCTCTTGTAAAAGGCGGAATCGGTGAGGAAGATCTGGTGACCATCGTACTTCCGTATATTCATAGTGCGCAAGAAGGCGTTCGGAGGATGGGACAACTTCTTGAACGTTACGGTACATATGAAATGAATGGAATCGGATTTCAGGATGTCAATGAAATCTGGTGGATGGAGACAATAGGCGGTCACCATTGGATTGCGAAACGTGTTCCTGATGATGGATATGTAGTCATGCCGAACCAGCAGGGCATTGATCGGTTCGACATGAGGGATGCGCTGGGTGAGCAGAAGAATCATATGTGCTCTGCTGATTTTGCAGAGTTCATCAGGAAACATCATCTGGATGTGACTATGCGGGATTCGCAAGATAGTGATGATGTACTTGAGAGGGAAGACACATTTGACGTCCGAGGCGCTCTTGGAAGCAGATCGGATGCGGATCATGTATACAACACGCCGAGAGCGTGGTGCATGGAGCGGTATCTCAATCCGGGTACATTTACCTGGGACGGAGAAAATGCAGATTTTACGCCGGAGTCCGACGATCTGCCGTGGAGCCTCATTCCTGAGAGAAAGATTACGGTTGAAGATGTTAAATACGTCCTGTCGGCACATTTTCAGGGAACCGTGTATGATCCCTACGGAAAGGGAGTTTCGGGGCGCGGTAAATATCGCCCGATCGGCGTCAACCGCAATAACTTTCTGTCATGCACACAGCTGAGGCCGTACGTGCCGGCTGAATATAGAGCTGTTCAATGGATTACGATGGGGTCGAATGTGTTCAACGCCTTTGTTCCGTTTTATGCCAACATAGTGACAACGCCGGAGTATTTCTCGAACACAGGGGCAGAAGTCACTACGGCAAGCTTTTATTGGTGCAACCGCCTGATCGGAGCGCTCGCGGATGCACATTTTTCGGAGTGCTCCAACCTCGTGGAGAGGTATCAGAATAAGATGCACGCAGAGGGACATAGATTTCTGAACGAGACAGACGGTAAGGCTGCAGCATTGTCTGATGAGGAGAGAGAGCACATAGAACGTCTCCTCGGGGAGGCAAATATGCATATGGCGGAATTTGCCAGACGGGAGACACAGGATCTTTTGTCTAAGGTGCTTTATGCGGCAAGCATGGAAATGAAGAACGGCTTCGCCCGTTCGGATGCGTGATGGATTCAGCTTGCTCGGCAGTAAAAATGAAGATTACGGAGGAAGATAATACTTATGACAGACAAGCAGGCAACAAAATTGGCTTCTGATCTCTTTGATGAAGGCGTACGGGCCGGGGATGCGGACACCGTCGCCGAAAAAACCGGTCTCACAGGCGCTGATCTGGAAAAGATCATCGACCTTCTGGAGTATTATGGTTCTATGGAGTTCTATGAGCACTGATCAGCGGACGCCCGCTAATATGTTCAAATTCCGGACCAGACCATCCCGGATGCCGTCATTTACCGAATAAGCATGTTTTTCGAGATCATCGCATACCGCTTCGGTGAGTTCCTGCTCGTGCAGCTCGTCGATAACATCCTGTGCGATGTCCTCGATAACGTTATATTTCTCTTCCTGCATTGTCGGCTCGTTGTTCGTTGTGATAAGCCATTCCATGAGCTCAGCGTTGAGAGCAAGCTTCGGAAGAGCGCGCATGGCTCGGAAGCACCACTTATAATAGGGCTGGTAGACTTTGTTCAGCAGGAATATCGCAGACATACCGCTTTTAACAAATTCCGCGACCGCAAGCTGGGCGGCAGCCTGTTCACCGTGGCGTATGCAGCGGAGATAGTTATACTGGCCGGACTGAGCCATCAGGAGCAAATGTCCGGCCAGTTTTTTTCTCCTCACATCCTCGGGATAAAAGGCCAGTTTTTTCCGGATTTCTGTTATATTTCCGTAATTATCGAAAAAGATTTTTCCGTTGACCGCCTCGGCCAGATATGTTTCCGGCAGGAGAAGCCACTGCTCGGACGTGAGCTCCCCCGCAGGAGAGCCGACTTTATCCAGAAAAAAATCTGCTGTTCTGATAACACCGTGTCTTGCACCGCCCACCGGCTGCAGAAGCTGACGTTCAAACCCCATGAACTTTTTCGGGAGTTTATTGTATGCCCGCTCGAGCAGAAAGGCAGTGCGTCTGTTTACTGTTTCTTCGTCCGGAAGAAAGATGCAGAATCCCGGCTCGAAATCATGATCATGGGATATTTCATCATCGAATCCGAAGCATTCGGAACCGCTTCCGATCAAGCCGGCTGCAAGATAGGGCAGCAGCTCGGGAAATTGTTCCCGGAGCATTTCCCTGCCGTAAGTTTCAAAGTATTGTTCGGACAGTTTAAGCCCTTTCATAGACGACCTCTTTTCCTTATTCATACGGATTCACGGCTTTTCATGCCATGTGACGTTTATGCGTTCAAACACGATAACAAAAGTTCCGTGATATGCGGCATCCCCGTATTTATGCAAGTTCACGGCTTTCTTTGATATGCGGCATTCGCGCGGTCATTCAGATCCTGTGCTGCAAGAAAATATCCGTAGTATTCAAATGAAGGAGCACATTTTTCACACACAAATGCATAATAACCCATGTCCGATATCTCTCCGGATGTAAGGAGCTCATATGCACTGTCGAGACACTTATATACCTTTGCTTCGCCCTCATCAGGTTCAAGAAGCTGTGCATATACATCTGCCATATTAAGATAAGTTATGGCCTGTTCAAGCCTTCCGTTATCCACTTCTTCCATGGTAAGAAGAGCCCGGTCGTATAGCTCAAGAGCTTCATCATATCTGCCGAGCGCAAAAAGATTCAGCCCCATGTTGTTATAGAGCCCTCCCAGC
Source organism: uncultured Lachnospiraceae bacterium (assembly GCA_947302185.1). The sequence continues at coordinate 6,267 of CAMYVI010000006.1, read as the reverse complement.
AGGGATTTATCCGTGAGTCCGTCAGATTCATAGACTTTTCTTGCTTTTTCAAATAGGCTCAGTGACTTTTCCTGATCTCCGAACGCGTTGTAAGCCGTCGCTGCATTGACGTATGTCGTACCGGCGCTGACAGATCCGTCTAAATTCAGGGTGTCGAGGAGGGCGAGGGCAGCGGCTGCGTTTGCAAGGGACTTGTCCTTGTCGCCCGTCTTGCGGTAATGCCCGATCAGCTCGTTGCGAATCAATAGCTGGCCGCGCAGGTCATGTCCGAGTTTTGCCTCCTCGAACCAGTACAGGAGATGCCTCTCAGCTCCGTTATAGTCGCGGTCAGCCATGAATTCATTCAGTCTCTGTATGATTCTTGCCTGCGGGACAGATTTGACAGGCTCTGTCACTCCGTAAGGATTCTCACACAGGAGGCATCTCGGTTCGACGTAGTCTTCAGGTCTAAGTTCGAAACTGTTCATATTGTACCTCAATATATTTTATGATAAGGTCGCTAAAAGTCGATTTCGGATTGTTCCTTCCTTACGCACTCCCATAATCCTGTAATAAAATGTGTCGAGACAAGTTCGTTATATGCATTCATCTCGTTGCAAAATCACGGGAATTACGCGTCAGAGATTAAAAAACTTCCCACATGTGTCTGCACTGACATGAACAAAATGTCTGCCGTTACACTCTCTGTGGGAAGTTTAATCATGAAAACCATAAGGGTTCCGAAAATGCTCAGTGTTTCATAGATACATCTTCGGGACTTTACCTGCGTTTCAGCCAGCCCTTGATATCCGATACGCCGCGGAACCGCTCGAAGGAGTTGCCGTTTACCAGAACGAGCGTGGGTGCGGACATGATACTGTATTTATTTACCAGATCTCTGTGTTCGGCTGCATCTACAAGCGTGTAATTTACTCCGGCACTGTCGAGCATTGCGGTCGCTGCCTTGCAGTTCGGGCAGGTCGTCGTCTTAAAGAGCAGAATCGACGGATCGGAGACGTGATTTTCTTTAGCCGTCTCAACATTCGGAATTGAACTCATAACGACATTGACCGGCTTTTCGGAAGCGGCCGGTATACCGGCCGTCTGAGCGGTACTGCCAATGCTCACTGTTTCAGTATATCCGGCATTACCTTTAACTGTATCTGCACTGCCTGCGGAAGTGCTATGAGTATTCGGAGCGGCCGTATTGTCTGCCGGTGCCGGATTCGGGCCGTTATGCAGAAGCTTTGAGCGGCCGATGTTGTATACTCTGCGGTCCTGATACTCCTGAGCCTTGCCGTCGTTCCAGTTCTGAACCGGTCTGTAATATCCTGTGATACGGCTGTAAACCTCTGTTGTACGGCCGCAGATCGGGCAGGAGAACTGTTCGCCGGTCAGATAGCCGTGGTCTCTGCAGACCGAATATGTCGGGGACATTGTATAGTAAGGAAGCTTATAATTCTCTGCAATCTTGCGGACAAGACTTGCAGCGGCTTTCCAGTCCGGGAGTTTCTCGCCGAGGAATGCATGGAATACTGTTCCCGAAGTATACAGCGTCTGAAGATCATCCTGAATATCCAGTGCAGAGAAGATGTCTTCTGTGTAGCCTACCGGAAGATGGGATGAGTTCGTGTAATATGGTGTGCCGTTCATGTTGGCCGTGATGATGTCCGGATACAGTTCCCTGTCATGTTTTGCAAATCTGTAGGTGGTCGATTCGGCGGGAGTTGCCTCCAGATTGTAGAGATCGCCGTACATTTCCTGATAGTCGGAGAGGCGTTCGCGCATATGGTTCAGGACGTCGCGTGTGAAACGCTGTGTGCGCTCGTCCGTGAGATCGGCGCGGAGCCAATTTGCATTCAGACCTACTTCATTCATACCGATCAGACCGATGGTGGAAAAATGGTTGTCAAATGTTCCGAGATATCTCTTTGTATACGGATACAGTCCCTGCTCGAGCAGTTTTGTGATGACCGTGCGCTTTGTCTTGAGGCTTCGTGCCGAGAGATCCATCAGGGCATCCAGTCTGTGGTAGAAATCTTCCTCATCCTTCGCAAGGTAAGCGATTCTCGGCATGTTGATCGTTACAACGCCGATTGAACCCGTCGACTCGCCGGCACCGAAGAATCCGCCGGATTTTTTTCTGAGCTCGCGGAGATCCAGGCGAAGTCTGCAGCACATGGAGCGGACATCGCTCGGTTCCATGTCGGAGTTGAGGTAGTTCGAGAAATAAGGCGTACCGTACTTGGCGGTCATCTCGAAAAGAAGCCGGTTGTTCTCGGTATCACTCCAGTCGAAATCACGGGTGATGGAATAGGTCGGAATCGGATACTGGAATCCGCGTCCGTTATGATCGCCTTCGATCATGATTTCGATGAAGGCCTTGTTGACCATATCCATTTCCTTCTGGCAGTCGCCGTAGGTGAAATTCATATGGCGGCCGCCGACGATGGCTGAAAGATTCTTGAGATCTTCCGGAACCACCCAGTCAAGTGTGATGTTGGAGAACGGTGCCTGTGTACCCCAGCGGCTCGGTGTGTTGACTCCGTAGACAAAGGACTGAACACACTGCTTTACTTCTTTCTGTGTCAGATTATCGACTTTGACAAATGGCGCCAGATACGTGTCGAATGATGAAAATGCCTGAGCGCCCGCCCACTCGTTCTGCATGATGCCGAGGAAATTGACCATCTGGTTGCAGAGTGTGGACAGATGATTGGCCGGTGAGGATGTAATCTTACCCGGTACACCGCCGAGACCTTCCATGATCAGCTGCTTAAGGCTCCAGCCGGCGCAGTAGCCTGTCAGCATGGAGAGATCATGCAGATGAATCGCAGCACTGCGATGGGCCATAGCCACTTCATCGTCATAGACTTCACTGAGCCAGTAGTTGGCTGTTATGGCGCCGGAGTTGGAGAGTATCAGACCGCCGACGGAATAGGTGACAGTCGAGTTTTCTTTTACGCGCCAGTCATTGATCTGGAGATAGTTGTCGATCAGATCTTTATAGTCGAGCAGCGTGGAGTTGACGTTACGGACTTTCTCGCGCTGCTTGCGGTACAGAATGTAAGCCTTGGCAACATCTGCGTAGCCTGATTCGGAGAGAACTTTTTCCACGCTGTCCTGAATGCTTTCAACATTGATCTGGCCGTCGATGACTTTGCTTTCAAAATCGGCAGTTACATGGAGTGCGATCAGCTCGATGATACTCGGATGGTACTGCTTTTCGAGCGCTACGAATGCCTTTGTGATGGCATCCGTGATTTTGCTGATTTCAAATTCCGCAATCTGCCCGTCTCTTTTTATGACTTTATACATATGGAATCTTCCTCCCCCTTAACAGTTGTATCGCAGGTTGGTGCGAAAATAATTAGTCAAATATATGCCACATATTGCTTTGCATAAAGCAGGCGCCATATATAGCGGCGCCTGTGATAAAGACGGCTGCCGTCCGGCAACCGTCTTATATACTATCACTTGAAGGTGATTAAATCAATATCTATTATTGTTTCTTAACAAAAACACAATATCTTGTGGTTTAAGTGAGCAGGAGCACCAAAAAAGAGGCAATTTGCATTAATAACGGGCAACATTCACCACAGGAATTGTTGAATTCAGTCAATTCCCCGCAAGCTGACATTTTTGACATACTTCGCTGCAATGTTCGCAAAGCTCTGCATGTTTTCCTTAGAGTGTGCATGAAGATTGCCATAAGGAACGGTCTCCCGGTCCGTAAATTGCTGGAGATAGTAATGAGAGGCTCCGGCAATCATTTTCCCGATTTCTTCAAAATCCGCAGCCTCATGGAACTCTCTGACAACGGTAGTACGGAACTCATATTCAGCGGGTCCGTTCATAAGCAGGTCGATGCTCTGCCTTATGGGACTTAAGTCGATAAAGTCCAGACCGATTGTCATCGCGTACTTATCCGGGCTGTTCTTGATGTCCATAGCCACATAGTCGACAAGACCTTCGCAAAGGAGCTTCGCCAGGGCAGCCGGGTGGTTGCCGTTGGTATCGAGCTTGATAGCAAAGCCGAGCCCGCGGATCTCCGTGATAAGGTCATAGAGGCTTTTGTGCAGGCAGGGTTCTCCGCCGGTTATGGCGACGCCGTCAAGAAGGCCCTGACGTTTCTTCAGAAAGCTGAGGAGTTCTTCGCCGGTCATGACGGCCGGTGCTGATCCGCTGACCAGTTCAAAGTTGTGGCAGTAGGGGCAGCGGAAATCACATTGCCCGAGGAAAACCGTGCAGGCGATGCGGCCGGGATAGTCGAGCAGGGTCATTTTCTGCAGGCCGTGAATTTTCATGGGGTCTCCTTTATCCTGATGGAATTTCATCGATCGGTCGCCAATCGGGGACGGTTCTTAACGGGACGGTTCCTGACTGTCAAGAACCGTCCCTGACAGTCATCTGTACATGAATTTACGCGCAGCTGCATAGCCGATTTTCAGCGGCAACGGTCTTACCGCGCGGTCCGCCTCCTGGATGAGATCCATGATCTTCAGTCCCTGAGGACACGATTTCTCGCATTTGCCGCAGCGTACGCACTGAGTCGCAAAAGCCGGCTCTTTTCTGAGAGCCACGGTCTGCATGAATTCCTTTCGCCCGGTAGCTTTATTCTCTGCGTACATAGCATTGTAGCATCTGAAAAGCCCGGGAATTTCCACTCCCTGAGGGCAGGGCATGCAATAGCGGCAGCCCGTGCAGCCCACCTTCGTGCGCTCCCGGATGATCTGACAGATTCGGTCGAGGAATGCCTGATCATCATCAGTCAGCGTTCCCGGACGCATCTTCGATGCAGCCTTGATATTCTCGGCGATCATCTTTTTCGTATTCATACCCGAAAGTACGCAAGTGACGCCGGTCTGGTTCCAGAGCCAGCGAAACGCCCACTCGGCCGGCGTCCAGCCGCGCTCATTCTCCTCAATGAGTTTCTTTGCGTTTTCGGGGAGCAGGTTCACCAGCTTGCCGCCGCGCAGAGGTTCCATGATGATGACCGGAATACCCTTTGCCTCTGCGGCTTCAAGGCCTGTTCTTCCGGCCTGCGTGTGTTCGTCCAGGTAATTGTACTGAATCTGACAGAAGTCCCAGTCGTAGGCATCAAGAATCTTCAGGAACATTTCGGTGGTTCCATGGAAAGAAAAACCGATATTTCGAATGCGTCCCGCTGCTTTCTGGTCGTCGATCCATTTGCGGATACCCAGATTATCCAGGTTTTCCCACTGAACCACATCCGTCATCATATGCATCAGATAATAATCGATATAGTCCGTACGGAGCCGCTTCAGCTCCTCGTTGAAATACCTGTCGATGGCTGCGCTTGTGTGCACCATGTACTGAGGGAGCTTGGTGGCAATGTAAATATCCTTTCGGACGCCGAGCTCCTCCATGATCTTGCCGACAGTTTCCTCGCTGCCGGGATAGATATATGCCGTATCAAAGTAGTTAACGCCGTGGTCGATTGCAAGCTTGATCTGAGCCTTTGTTTTTCGGTAATCGATGGAGCCGTTCTTTTGCGGGAAACGCATGCATCCGTACCCAAGGACGGAAATCTTGTTCCCATAGCGGTCTTTTCTGTACTGCATAATTCACCTCATTATACGGAGATATGTCTTATCGGAGATCCGGTAAGGGATATCCGATAAAAAAGCATTCTCATTATACTATTGTGCAGGTAGTTTGCGAAGACTATTTTTTCGTTCGAGATTTGTCCGTTTCGGGAGAATGGAATAAACGAGCGGGTTTCAGATGAAATTTACAACCATTAAGCCTTGTGGTATACTTTATCAGATGTTTGCAATAGAAAAAAAGTGCTTTGCATTGACTTTGATGGAGGTATATCTATGGATTTTACCGCAATGAAATGTCCTGTCTGCGGTGCATCACTGGAAGTCGAGAGAGGCTCAAGCATACTGGTCTGCAGCGCTTGCGACACGCCGCTCATGATGAATGACGAGAATCATCTGTTACGCGCCGATGAGGCAGAGGAAATAGGTTACCGCTTTGAGAAAGGGCGCCAGAGGGCTCAATCGGAGCAGAATGCATACAGGCAGGATTCGACCCGGTACTATCAGCCGTATAACCGGAGTGTCTATGTAGAGCCGTATCGGACGACATCCGAAAAGGACTGGAAAGTTGCGATGTTGCTGTGCGTATTTCTCGGAATATATGGCGGTCATCATTATTATGTGGGAAACATAGGGAAAGGACTGCTTTACACGTTCACAGGGGGCCTCTTGGGCATTGGATGGATAATAGATATCGTGAAGCTCGCGACAGGAAGCTTCC
>CAMYVI010000005.1 GCA_947302185.1 uncultured Lachnospiraceae bacterium | reverse complement strand
TGCAGCGTCCGCGCTTGCTCTGCTCCTTAAAGAGGATCAGCTGGCTGACATCCAGCTCACATATCTTGATACCGAACTTTGCAAGCAGTTCCCCGCCCTGACAGTAACCGCAGTTTTCGCCTTTGATTGTTGTATTCATGCTCTGTTCTCCTTTGTCATTTTACATGCCGAATAGTTCCATACAGATATTTTATCACAGGAATAAGGCATCTGCCAGAACGGCTTCCGTCCCGGTCCGAACACTTTGTTGTTCTTGCCGGGCACAGATTGTTTCACTCGTTTTCTTTCATGAAACGTATCAGCATATTCCCCATGATTTCACTGCCGACGATTCATGAAACGTATCAGCATTTCCCCCATGATCTCACTGCCTGCGATATAACTTCCGTGATCCGCCCCCGGAACAACGATAAGCTCGGCATCGGGGAGGCCCGCAACAATACGGTCTGTTTCTTCCCGAAGAATAAGATCGTCCTCGCCCACCGTGACAAGAACCGGAATCCTGATGTTGCCCAGCTCTTTCGGATCAATATGCGGTTCTGTCAGCATCAGCTTGATGAGGGGATCCGAATCCTTTCGGTAGATTTCCGTATATTCCTCAAGAAAAGACGGGATGATTCCTTCAGGAGTGAGATTGGTTCCGCTGATTGCCATAATTCCGAGCGTCCCCGGATGCATAATCTCCAGCATAAGAGCGATAATGCCGCCGTCACTGTGTCCATAAAGAGCAGGCTTCTCAAGTCCCATCGCCCCGATGAACTGATAAATATCTTCAGCCATGTCACGAAAATGATATTCACCGAGCGGCTCATTTGCACCGTGTCCTCTGGAATCCGGCGCATATACCTGATAGCCCGCATCTGCAAGCTGGCCGATCTCTGTCTCAAACAGATTATGATCTTCAGCATTACCGTGTATCAGTACAATCGGACGCCCTTCCCCGACCTTAGCGTAATGGAGGGTAACGCCGTTTACATCTACCGTATTCTGTGCTTCGTATAGCGCCATAACCTATGCCTCCTTACTCCGGAAGATTTCCCTTCCGGATATTGTCCTGTATGATCCGATCGGTAACCTCATATAGCTTTTCCGAGCCAAGCCGTGTCTTCTCCTGCCGTCCGTACACCGTGCGGGCTGTTACTCCGTGTTCTTTCCAGTCGCCTCCGCCATTGCTGTTATTCAATATCAGAGGCTGCAGGTTATCCATCGCGTGCGCATACTTTGACTCCGGTGACCGGTTCTCCTCGAATTCATCAAAAAGAGCTGTAAGTTCTTGTTTCTGGTCTTCCGGGAGCAGGGAAAAAATCCGTTCCTTTGCAGCGTCTTCTCTCGCCTTCTGTGTTTTCAGGCCTTCCGTATCATAGGCGTAGGTGTCTCCGGCATCAATTTCCACAATATCGTGAATCAGGCACATCAGCATAACTTTGCCGATATCCACTTTCTCATTGGCATACTCCCGGAACAGATAAGCCATAATTGCCATGTGCCAGGCGTGTTCGGCATCATTTTCATTGCGGCCGTGCCCAGAAAGGTGCGTCTGTCTGAAAATGTTTTTCTCTTTATCGATTTCCAGAGAAAATTCCAACTGCTTTTTCAATCGTTCATCCATAATAAAACACCTGTCCTTCAGCCTGATTTCAGCTATGATAAAGTTCGACGGGATCCCATCCTTCATCCTGAAATTGAGTTACCGAAAGACCGTTCAAATTGACATAGTCTGTTACAGTTATCTTCCTGAGCTCCTCGCGGGCCTCACTGTCACTGTAGACTTTCATGAAATTGTCATAATCTTCACCGAACAACTCCTTCGCGCTGGCTTCAAACCCTTCTCCGTCTTCCACCTGATCAAAAGCAGTCACGACATAGTCCTTGCTCAGATGCATAACTCCGGGATAATTCCCGCCGGAAACGCACTTCAGAGTATCTCCGTCAACATTATAATTCTCGATCCAGTAATCTCCATAGGCTAATATTTCATCTTCCGGAGTAAAGTCTATATGAACAATGCTCACTGTCGGAATGTGGATCTCCGCATCGTCGTAATTCCTGCTCATTTCCTCAGCCATGTATTTATAGACCGCTGCTTCAACAGGATCCGATCCCGCATAGCCATATGCAGAGCCGTCGACCTCAGGTTCTTCTTCAGAATCTCCTGTCGTCACATCCGTTACATTCGGTTCTTCCACAGCCGCTTCTTCAGTCTTGCCGCATGCGCTGATACCAAACGCCATGATAAAAGCCGTAAATAAAATAAATGCTCTCTTTCTCATAAACAATGTCCTCCTAACTACTTTTAACGCTATTATACACGAATGTCACAACCCGACTCGGGTGAGTTTCACAACCGATTCAACATGGCACGCATGCGGGAACATATCGCACGCCCTGACCCTGCGCACCTCATACCGGCTCTCCCCGTCTCCCTCTGTCTCACACAAAATCTTCAAGTCCCTTGCCAGCGTCGCGCTGTCGCAGCTCACATACACGACCCGGTCCGGTCCCAGTCTCCTTATCGTTCGGAGCAGGCTCTCTTCACATCCCTTACGCGGAGGGTCGACCACGACCACATCGGGCCTGACCAGCGGATTGTCTTTATCAAAATACCCGCGCTCCGCCACATCCTCCGCGGCGGCTGCGAAAAACTTTGCATTTGTCATTCCGTTTCGCACTGCATTTGCCTTCGCATCCTCTATGGCCTCCGGCACGATCTCGACGCCATAGACCTCCTTTGCAGAGCGCGCGAGGAAATGAGAAATCGTCCCGATTCCGCAGAATAAGTCGAACACTGTCTCCCGTCCGGTCAGCTGTGCGAATTCAACTGCCGTATTATAAAGCTTCACGGTCTGAACAGGATTGACCTGGTAAAACGACAGCGGAGAAATTCGGAAAGAGAAACCGCCCAGATAATCTGTGATCCCGGGATCGCCGTAAAGCGGAACGACCTTATCACCGAGAATGACATTCGTGCGCTGTCTGTTAATATTAAGGCATATGCTCTTAATATCTGCTTCCATAGTCCCCGACACTTCAAGCAGCATTTCGACCAGTTCCCCGGCATGAGGCAGTTTTTTCCCGTTGATCACGAGGCAGACCAGCACCTGCCCGGATGCAAACCCCTCCCGCACCAGCAGATGCCGAAGAAGCCCCCTGCCTGTAGTCTCATCATACGGTTCGATGCGGTATTTTTCCGCAAATGCGACGACTGCTCTCAATATATCCGCATTATGTTCCGGAGACAGCATACAGTCTCGAACATCAATAATCGAATGTGTCCTGCCCGCATAGTAACCGGCTACGATTCTCCCGTCCTTCTTTGAAAACCCGATCGGATACTGAGCCTTGTTGCGGTATCTCCAGGGGTTCTCCATTCCCATAATCGGCTCCGTCGGTATGTCCGTAAAACCGCCGATCCGTTCAAGATTCCTTCGTACAACTCCTTCTTTAAAAGCCAATTGTTTTTCATACGACAGCTCCTGCAGCCTGCAGCCGCCGCATCTCCTCGCTTCAGGACATTTTGCCGCGACACGGTCGCTCGAGGCTTCAACAACCTTTTCTACCCGTGCATAGCCGTAGCTCTTCTTGGTTTTCGTTATACGCGCAAGAATGCGGTCACCGATGACCGCATCCTTCACAAAGAGAGTATAGCCGTCTGCATGGCCGATACCCTCGCCTTCATTTGTCATGTCCTCTATGGTGATTTCCACCATATCATTTTTTTGATACATACCGGTCGTCATTTTCCGGAATTTCTATTCAGATCGCGTTTTCTGTTTCCTGCAAACTTACCGAATATCCTGTCAGGTGTCGGAAGTACAGCTGCTGTCACAAATCGAGTATCCTGCCGAATGTTGAGAGTACAGCTGCTGTCACAAATCGAGTATCCTGCCGAATGTTGAGAGTGCAGCTGCTGTCACGAATCGAGTATCCTGCCGAGTGTTGAGAGTGCAGCTGCTGTCACAAATGTCCTGCAGGCATTATATCACTTACCCGTTCTTCTCAGATTCGAATCAAAGAAACGGTTGAAACCGAGCCACTCATCATTGACCGGGCCGGACTCAAGGACCTCCGTCATCGTCTCAAGCTTTGCATCCATATTGTCTGCGAGGTTGAGCGCCATGGCCTCGATAATGGCCGGCTTCTTCGGAGAACCGTACTCAAACTCTCCGTGATGGGCAAGAATGCAATGCTTGATTTCTGTCTCCAATTTCTCGGGAAATCCGGCAATATCCCTTATATGGTCATGAACCATCTCAGCTCCGATCAGGATGTGACCGAGCAGCTGACCGTCGTCTGTATACTCATTCACCGGAAAATCGGAAAGCTCCTTCGTCTTCCCGATATCGTGGAGCATCGCGACCGTTATCAGAAGATCACGGTTCACAGCCGGATAATTGCGCGCGATGAACTCACATATTTTCGTGACGGAAAGAGTATGCTCCAGAAGGCCTCCCACGAAACTGTGGTGGACAGTCTTTGCCGCCGAGTGGCCGGCAAAAATCTTCACGAACTCTTTATCATCAACAAAAAAACTTTTCAGCAACGCGCTCAGGTAAGGCTGCTTCACAGAACCTGCATACGCAAGAAGTTCATTGTACATGACCTTGCGGTTCTTCTTAGTGACAGGCAGATAATCCGCCGGAATGTATTCGCCCGGATCCGCCTTTCTGACCTGCTTAAGGGACGCCTGAAGAGAACCGTTGAAATTACTCACGCTGCCCGCTACATAAATATAATCGAGAGCATCAAAATCACAGATCGCGTCGGAATTCGGATCCCATATCTTGGCATCCAAAACGCCTGTCCGGTCCTGCAGGACTACATTTTCATAATTCTTGCCGTTCTTGGTAACAGCTGACTGCTTATGCTTGCACAGATAGACATCCTGTATGCGGCTGCCTTCTCTAAGTTCGCTGATATAGCGCATACTTCTCCATTTCTAAGTGCATGTTCTGCACAATGACTAACATCATGAATCCTAACACAGTATCTACATCTATCTGTGTTCTGTCAAGTATCATTCTGAGCGGATTTTCGTTACTGCATCATTCCGGGCGCTTTTCTTTCCCCGTGATTATCAGGATACTATTGCGCAGCAGCTGCGCTCTCATCCGATAGCGATTCATCAACCGTTTTCTGTTCCGTGTCCGCTGAAGCCGCTGCTTCATCTGAAGTATCTTTCTCCGGCAGTTCTCCGATTGTGATCGCAAAATCGAACTTCGCATATTTCGAAGATCCCTGTCTCATGACCGTCACCTCAACTTCATCCCCCGGCGAACGGTTCATGATATTCTCGTGCAGCGACCGCAGGGTGACACTGGATCCGAGACCTACTGCCGTTATAATATCGCCCGGCTGGATCCCCGCCTGAAGGGCGGGAGAATCGGCGTCGACCGAGCTGACGTATACCCCGGACGGAATCTTCTGGGATTCGGCAGCCTTCTCTGAAATATCAAGTCCGTGAATTCCGATATAGGACAGAGCGGAATTATTGGAAAGCTTTTCGATCAGACTTTTGAGCAGAGAAATCGGAATTGCAGTAACCGTCTGCCGGTCCTCACCCGAATACTCCTGGTCAATAATTCCTACAACTTCCCCGTCCATGTTTATAAGAACTCCGCTTGCGGTCTTTCCGCCGTATATATCGGTAGATACAAGCCTGTATTCTCCGTCTACGATCTCCACAGAGCCGTCGAGTGAAATTACTTTTCCGCATGCAAATGTCCCGGCCGCTCCCGTCAGTGCCCCTACGGCCAGAACGGAATCCCCCCGATTAACATTATATGAATTTCCCAGTGTGGCCACGGAGAGCTCCCTTCGCGACTCTCTCGAAATCTTATCTCTGGGAATGCTGACCACACAGAGATCTGTAACCGGATCTTTCTTCTGGAAAGAACCCTCCACGACCGATCCGTCAGGCAGAGTGACAGCGATTTTCTCTGCCGAATCGATGACATCGTAATCCGTAAGGACCAGGTAACTGACGCTGTTATCCGCCACGATGAGACCGCTTGATGCGCGGCTGCCCACGTTCGTGATATCGAACCACTCATCATCGGCTGTCACCCCGGTGACAGTCACGACAGATTTCATGGCATCCTCTGCAATACCCCGAAGCTTCGACTGCACGCGGTTATAAGTCTCAAGAGCATTCTGATCCAGTTCTTCTTCGGTCGGTGTGGGCGTCGGAGTAAATACCGCTGCATTTCCCTGCCCATCGCCGTCGTGTCCTTCCTGTCCTCCTTCATTCTCTCCGCTCTCATCCGAAGAGACGGCGTTCCCGTTATTTTCGCCGGCATTGTTTCCGCCGCCGGCATTTTTCAGATCTTCACTTTTCCCCGTACCGTCTTTTCCGTTTCCTGTCGTATCGTTTCCGACTGTACTGTTAGCGACGAGACCCGATACCGGCTGCTCATCCGCAGGGATCGTTACCGGATTGGGACTCACGCTGTTTCTCCATGAAAGAACGGCATAAAAAACAAGCGCCGCTATTACTCCGAAGAGGATGGCTGCGCCTGAAAGGGCGGTCAGTTTTATTAATATTTTCTGTATATCGACAGGAGGATTTTTAACCGTCTCTTTCAGGAAAGAGTATTCCTCACTTTCCTGAACATCCCGTTCTTCCTCCATACTGTTCATATCATCCGGATTCATAAGCTCACACTTGTCAAACAATTCTTCTGATACAATACCTGCTAATTTTATCAATTACATATGAACATTTTATGAATCATTTTTGAATCTGTCATCTTTCCACCGTTCAAAGTTTAAGGTAAAATACTTATATGAACGAAAAAGCATTAATCACACTGGAATATAATAAAATTGTCAGCCTCCTCGAGGACCGTGCCTCGTCCGGTCCCGGAAAGGCTTTATGTCACGCCCTTACGCCACTTGCGGACATATCCGAAATCAATACGCTGCAGGAGGAGACAGCGGCGGCGGTCGGGCGTGTATTTGCCAAAGGAAGCATCTCTTTCGGGAACACTTACGACGTACGTCCTTCTCTTCTGAGACTGGAGCTCGGTTCCGCCCTCGGCATCCGCGAAATCCTTGAAATATGCAAGCTTCTCGAAAATGCGGGGCTCGTCCGCGCCTACGGCAGAAAAGAGCGGGAAGATACCCCCGACGATATACTGACACCGCTTTTTAACGGACTTGAACCGGTGACTTCGGCCACATCGGAGATCCGCAGGTGTATCCTCTCCGAGGAGGAAATCAGCGACAATGCGTCGCCGAAATTGCGCCAGATCAGGCGGAGCATTAAAGCTGCCGGTGAAAAAATCCATTCCGAGCTCAACAGAATTATCGCGGCTCATGCGAAGGACTATCTGCAGGATGCTCTGGTCACTACCCGGGACGGCAGATACTGCATCCCCGTAAAATCCGAGCATCGCGCAAATGTAGCCGGTATCGTTCACGATATGAGCTCCTCCGGCAGCACGGTATTTGTCGAGCCGGCCTCTGTCGTAAAGCTGAACAATGATATCCGTGAGTTGGAAGTCGAAGAGGAAAAAGAAATAGAAATCATCCTTGCAAAGCTCTCGGAGATGCTGGCCGAATACGGCGGACAGATACGTTATGACTATGAGATCATGACACAGCTCGACTTCATATTTGCCAGAGCCTCCCTTGCACTTTCCATGAACGCCACAAAACCTGTTATAAACGGCGACGGCATCATTGATCTCAGAAAGGCAAGACATCCGCTGATCGACAAGAAGAAGGTAGTGCCGATCGACATCCGTCTCGGCGAAGGCTTTGACCTTCTTGTCATCACGGGACCCAATACAGGAGGTAAGACTGTCACTCTCAAGACGACCGGTCTTCTGGAGCTGATGGGACTCTCGGGTCTGCACATACCGACTGCGGACCGCAGCCGCATCGCCCTTTTTACGGAGGTCTATGCGGACATAGGCGATGAGCAGAGCATAGAGCAGAGCCTGTCGACTTTTTCATCCCATATGACCAACATCGTCAAGTTCCTCGATAAGGCTGACGAAAACTGCCTCTGTCTTTTCGATGAACTCGGAGCCGGAACAGACCCTACAGAAGGTGCCGCACTGGCAGTGGCGATTCTCGACAGTCTTCATTCAAGAGGCGTGCGGACAGTAGCTACGACACACTACAGCGAGATCAAGGTCTATGCGCTCAAAACGCCGGGCGTCGAAAATGCATCCTGCGAATTCGACGTTGCCACGCTCTCGCCTACTTACCGTCTGCTGATAGGCGTACCCGGAAAGAGCAATGCATTTGCCATATCACGAAAACTCGGGCTTTCGGAATACATCATTGAAGACGCAAAAAATCTGCTGACCGATCAGCAGGAGACATTCGAGGACGTCATCTCGGATCTCGAAGCAAAGCGCATGAGTCTTGAGCGTGAAAAGGAAGAGGCTGAGCGCACGAGCCGGGAAATCGAGAAAATGAAAAAGGATCTCGAATACCAGAAGGCACACCTGGAAGAGCAGAAGAAAAAGCTTATTGCCGAATCCTCCATGGAAGCCCGCAAAATTCTTCAGGACGCCAAAGACTACGCGGACAAGACTATCTCTTATTTCGCAAAGCATGGCGGCATCGCTTCCGGCAGGGAAATGGAGAAGGAGCGCCAGAATCTCCGCAACCGCATAGGAGATATGAATAAGAACATCGGTGATCTCGGAGATTCCGAAAAAAAGACCGGTACGCTCAGCGCCAAAGACATCAAGATAGGCGATGCTGTCAGGGTCATCAGTCTGAATCTGAAAGGGACC
The DNA here is from genome assembly GCA_947302185.1 of uncultured Lachnospiraceae bacterium. Next base: position 21,609 of record CAMYVI010000005.1, on the reverse strand, counting down.
GTAAACACCCTCCCGGACGCAAAAGGCTATCTCTTCGTCACGCTCGGAATCATGCGGACCAAGGTCAAATTATCGGATCTGGAAAAAATAGATGAGGAAGATATCAAGGCACCGGGCCTCAAAAAAACTTCGACCGGCAAACTACGCATGGAGAAATCAAAGGCAGCAACGACGGAAATAAATCTCCTGGGTATGACGGTAGATGAAGCCTGCATGGAACTCGACAAGTTCATCGACAATGCTGCCCTCGCCCATCTGCCGAGCGTCAGAATCGTACACGGCAAAGGGACCGGCAAGCTGAGACAGGGCGTCCAGAAATATCTGAAAAAGAATAAACATGTCAAATCGTTCCGGCTCGGTGAATACGGCGAAGGCGACGCCGGCGTAACCATTGCGGAGCTGAAATAAAAAGCTTACTCTTTCACTGAGAGGCACGTGTTCGCCTGCATTTTTATGTGAAAGAGTAAAATTATTATGTAACACTGCTGAGAAAGAAGGAATCACTATGGCTGCAAAACAGAAAATTCTTATCGTCGATGACGATAATTATATTGCAGAACTTATATCGCTGTATCTGGAAAAAGAAATGTTCGAAACGAAAATCGCACAGGACGGAGAGGAAGCGCTGGAGCTCTTTGATACTTTCCAGCCCAATCTGATCCTGCTGGACCTTATGCTTCCGGGCAAGGACGGCTATCAGGTCTGCCGTGAAGTGAGGGCCAAAAAGGACACTCCCATCATCATGCTGTCGGCTAAAGGCGAGACATTTGACAAAGTCCTCGGACTGGAGCTCGGAGCGGATGATTATATCATCAAACCGTTTGACTCCAAAGAGATGGTCGCCAGGGTAAAAGCAGTCCTGCGGCGCTATCGCACCGTTCCGGAAGCGCCGGTACCGGTCGCCGCCGGAGCGAAAATTGCCGAGTATCCGAATCTGGTCGTGAACAGGACCAATTACTCCGTTCTCTATAACGGAAAAGAGCTTGTGATGCCCCCGAAAGAATTGGAGCTTCTGTATTTTCTGGCTTCCCAACCGAATCAGGTGTTCACGCGTGAGCAATTGCTCGATCACATATGGGGCTATGAGTACGTCGGCGACACGCGTACAGTCGACGTACACATCAAACGCCTCAGAGAGAAGATCAAAGATCAGGATAACTGGGCGATCCGGACGGTATGGGGAATCGGCTATAAGTTCGAAGTGAGACAGGGATGACTGCACAAGGCGTGCTGCCGATCCGCCGGAGGCTTTTATGAAGATATCCCTATTATCAAAGTACTTAATTACATATGCGATTCTTGCGGTGCTGTCACTCCTCGTGGTCACAACACTCGGAAGACAACTCGTACTCAACGATCTCATACAGCACAAAGCCAGAGAGCTATACTCGGAAGCCACACACATAGCGGACAGTCAGAGCCGCAGATATTTCCAGAGCGATGCTGTGCTCAGTGAGCTCTATGATACGCTGACACTTGCAGCATACGCCAACGGGGCCTCCATCCGCCTGATCGACCCTGACGGCAGAGAACTGATAAACACCGAAACGGATCTGAATACCGAAAATCCGCATGTCATCAAAAATTTCGATTATCTTCGCTTCGGTCCTAAATTCTACGAAGTGAGCACATTTTACAACCAGTACGGCAGGGATATGCTGAGTGTTATCTATCCGATGACGCGCGGGGTAAAAATCAGAGGTTATATTTCGATCTCACTGCCCATGGATGATCTGAACAGACTTTCATCCGTGCTTGTCCACAGAATGGAGATAGTCGCATTCGTCAACTTTATTCTCTCGCTGTTGCTGCTGATCGCATTCTGGTATTATGTCTACAGACCGCTCGGAAAAATCAACTTCGGCGCAGGTGAATTTGCCCGGGGAAATCTGAATCATAAGATTGACGTTCAAAGCCGCGATGAAATGGGATATCTCGCTGACACTCTGAACCTGATGGCCGGAGAGCTTCGAAAGAATAATGACTATCAGAAGAATTTTATCTCTAACGTCAGCCACGACTTCCGCTCTCCTCTGACATCGATCAAGGGCTTCACCGAAGCCATGATGGACGGAACGATCCCGCCCGAGCTGCACAGTAAGTACTTAGGCATCATTGCTCAGGAGACCGACCGGCTGGATAAGCTGACCAAGTCCATACTGGAGCTGAACACGCTGAGCGCCGGAAAAGTCTCTCTGAATTATTCCGACTTTGACATAAATGAGATGCTCAAGACGACCGTCTCGGTTTTTGAAGGCAGCTGCCGAAAAAAGAAGATCACTATCAATCTTGTTCTGACCGGCACATCGCTCAAAGTACATGCCGACAAAGAAAAAATCGAGCAGGTTGTATACAACCTGCTCGACAATGCTGTCAAATTCAGCGAACGCAACACACAGATCAAGGTCGAGACCACGATCCGGCACAACAAATGCTGCATCTCCGTAAAAGATGAAGGCTGCGGTATTCCCAAAGATTCACTGCCCAAAATATGGGATCGTTTTTATAAAGAGGATATCTCCCGCGGGCGCGACCGAAAGGGAACCGGCCTGGGGCTCTCCATCGTAAAAGATATTATTACGGCCCACGAACAGACGATAACGGCCGTCAGTACCGAAAATGTCGGAACCGAGTTCGTATTCACACTGGATTTAGCCTGATATTTTCTCCAGCTCCTCCCTCTGAGGTCTGTCAAGATAGCGTACGCTCTCCCCATTGAGAATCGTACGCTTTTTTGTATGATTGGTCATTCCGATTTTTGCGTAAGGGATGCCCTCCGTCTCAAGAACACTCTCGAATCTGACAGGGTCGCTTGTCAGGGCAAGCCAGGTCCCCTGCGATCTTGCATAGTAAGGGTTGATATCAAACAGCTCCAAAATCTCCACGGTCTGCTGTTCAATGGGAATACGACGCAGACCTATCTCAAATCCCGTACCGAACGCCTCCGCCATATACCACAAGGCGTTCAGTATGCCTCCTTCGCGCATCTCTTCGCAGTACAGATAGGTATTTTTCAGCTTTCCGATATTTTCTTCTATCTTTTTTGAAGTCTCGCTCGCGGACCTCACCGAACAATCTGCCAGATGCATGAAAAAAGGAGGGAACTTTTTCTCAAGTTCCCCCTTCTTCAGATCCAGCAGATATTTTGCAGCATCGTATGCAATGCTGTTAAGCACATAAATCTCGCCTGTCATCTGTCTTCCTTATCATAAATCATACGTTAAATCCGGATGCAATCAGGATATTATTCACCTGATCAAGCTGTTCCGCAGCAATTGCACCCATAAGATTCGCCTTCAATGCGGCGTCATCCGTCTGAACGCCGATTGTATAAGTAATCGGCGTCATCCTGTAACTGCTCTCATTGACCCACTCTCTGGTAGTTTCTCCGTTTTCCGTCGTCTCTTTCCAGAGCTCGGCCTCATAGCCGATATGCGGCTCGCCGCTCTGCTGGACAGTTCCCACAGGAAGATTTTCATCTGCCACAAATATGAACTGCACATCGGTCTGCGATAATACATTGCTGATGTAATTAATCGTGCGGCCTGCGGGGCGTGTCTCAACGCCGTAAATCGAGAAGTGCAGCGCTCCGTTCTCAGCCGTGCCGGAGAGATAAATCGGCGTATCGGTATTATTTGTAAACTTCAGATCCTTTCCGCCTTCCTCCGAAATTGCGGCGTCCTTGGACGGCTCAATATACTGGACCATCATGGAATGGCAGAATCTCTCATCGACCTGAAGCTCTGCCTGAAGAACTGCGAGGTAGATGGTCGTCGATACCTGACAGATACCTCCGCCGTAAGTATCAATTATCGAGCCTTCCGCATAGGAAGGTGCCGGAGCATAACCGTTCTCTGCGGTGAACGGAACAACATGCTCGAGGAGAGAGAACTGTTCTCCGGGCATCAGTACGATTCCGGATACCAGTTTCGTACCGTTCAGTATATTCTGAACACGCGAATCGGAGCTTCCGTTGTAGTCTGTATCGCCCGTCCCGATAATATCCTTTACCAGAGCGAGCTGATTCTTATCCCTCTGAGGGGCGAGAACAGAAGTTGTAAGAGAAAATACCGGAGCACCGCCTCTCCACCCTGTATTCATATAGATGACCATAGCGCTGTAGGAGGCCGACTCATCTATCGAAAGACCGTTAACACCGTCGATAACAGACAGGGTTCCGTCAGCATTCAGCTGTAGATTGTTTTCCACCGGCGCGCGGTTGGCGGTCGCTGCGCACTGTGAAATAAAGGCATGCATAGCCTCCGAACTGAATTCTCTTTCAATCGGCAGCTCGATTCCGTTGACTGCAAGGTCCTTCTTCACTTTATATCGTTCAAGAATGTTGCCTCTTGTTCCCAGCCCGAGAGCCTTTGAGACCACATTCTGATTAGTCCAGGTAAATCCGAGATCACTGACAGCAATATACATTTCCTGGTCTTCCGCCCGGGCGGTCAGAACAGAGTTCTGCATTTCGGTCACATGTGCATTTACGGCAGCTTCTGCCTGCTCTCTGTTCATGCCCGATACGTCGACCGCGCCGATTTTCACCCCGCCGGGTATGACCTGACTTTGAGATGCTATCAACGAGTTTTCGGAAGCTGTACCAGCTTCCGAAACTTCTTCTTTTTCATTCAATTTGTCATCGGACCCGGCAGTATCTGCCGTTTCCGTTCCCTCAGCCGGAGCTGCTGCAACATCCTCTGCGGGCACAGCTTCACCGGGAATCTCTTCGCTCCCGGGCGCAGTATCGCCGGTTACCTCTTCGTTCCCGGCTGCAGCGTCATCAGTCAGAACCGGATCGGTGCCCTCATCGACATTCTCCGTCTGAACATCCGCTTGAGCTTCACCTTCAGCCGCCAAAGCAGGCGCCACGAGGCTCAAAATCATAATCACGGCAATTATGACCGCGATAATGGCTACAACTATCCGCTGCATATTTTTATTCATCATAGATCATCACATCCTTTCGGCAAAGAATGCTGTCGGGAAACTCTCAATCAAGCGGATATTTATCCGTAAGTCCCTGCACGATTTCTCTTGCCTTGTCCACATTATCTTCACTCTTAATGACAAGAGCAATAGCCTCGGCAATCAGATCCATATCTTCGGCATTCATCCCGCGCGTCGTGACAGCCGGAGTTCCGAGACGGATTCCGCTTGTGATAAACGGACTGCGGGGATCGCGCGGTACTGTATTCTTGTTGGCTGTAATATGAGCGCTGTCAAGACGAGCCTCAACTTCCTTGCCGGTAAGATCCGAATCCTTGAGATCGATCAGCATCAGATGATTGTCTGTTCCGCCGCTGACAATTTTTACGCCTCTGTCGATAAGCCCTTTGCAGAGAGCCTGGGCATTTTCGACAACACGCCTTGCATACTCTTTGTATTCGGGAGAAAGGTCTTCCTTGAGCATGACCGCCTTGCCGGCTATGGAATGCATCTGCGGACCGCCCTGAGTTCCCGGGAATACAGCTTTGTTGAGTTTATGCTCCTTTGCGAACTCTGCGCTGGAGAGGATCATGCCGCCGCGCGGTCCGCGAAGTGTCTTATGCGTTGTCGTTGTAACAACATGTGCATAGGGAATCGGACTCGGATGATATCCTGTCGCGACAAGTCCCGCAATGTGAGCCATATCGACCATAAGATATGCACCTACGGAATCCGCGATCTCGCGCATTCTCTTGAAATCGATCGTACGGCAGTAAGCCGAAGCGCCGGCTACGATAAGTTTCGGTCTGCATTCTTTCGCAATTCTCTCACATGCATCATAATCGAGAAAACCGTTCTCATCCACGCCGTACGGAACTGACTTAAAATAGTTGCCGGAGACATTGGCAGGTGATCCGTGTGTCAGATGTCCGCCTTCATCGAGGCTCATACCCATGACCGTATCGCCCGGCTGAAGAAGAGCATAGAACACTGCGAAATTGGCCTGTGCTCCCGAATGAGGCTGAACATTGGCGAATGTGCAGCCAAAAAGTTCCTTTGCCCGGTTCCTTGCAAGATCTTCGATTTCATCCACGAACTCACATCCGCCGTAATAGCGATGTCCCGGATAACCTTCCGCATATTTATTCGTAAGGACAGAACCCATCGCCGACATGACCGCTTTGCTGGCCCAGTTTTCTGATGCGATCAGCTCAATATGCGAATTCTGACGCTCAAATTCTTTCTGAATCAAATCCGCTACTTCCGGATCAACGTTGTGAATATCTTCCCAAGTATACATCTTTTCTCTCCTTTACACAGGTTGGGGATGTTGATTCCGTGCTTTTAAGACAGACTATTGCACCGTTTCGATCACTCTCACGGATAAAGAACGCATAATGCAAAAAATGCATATTTCATATGGTGAAAATGATTGAATCGCCGCACCTGCAGAATGAGTATTTGATTCTTCCGCAGTTCTGTAATCGCACGTCGACAATATTAACACAGATTTCCGTCAGATTCCATAGCAGTTTTTGTTTCTTTGAAGCCATTTGAACCTTCTTTTGCCGTTCAGCACGGAAAAACACGCCAAACGGTAATTCTGAGCATAAGTTCTGTCTCGCAAAATACATTTGCCGCGCATCAATCATCCTTCGGATTTCCCTGTCCCCGGCCTCGGGTCATATTTGCAAACATTGTATAATCCGGAAGCCAGACCAGCCTGACTGTGCCGATCGGGCCGTTTCTCTGTTTCGCTATAATGATTTCCGCAATTCCCTTATCATCAGTATCCTTATTGTAATAGTCGTCGCGATAAATGAACATGACGACATCCGCGTCCTGCTCTATTGCTCCCGACTCGCGGAGATCGGAAAGCATCGGTCTGTGATCCTCGCGCTGCTCGACGCCGCGGTTCAGCTGTGACAAAGCGACGATCGGAATATTGAGCTCACGGGCAAGAGATTTCATCGCACGCGAAATATCAGATATCTCCTGCTGACGATTGTCAGTCCTTCCGCCGTTTCCCGCCATCAGCTGGAGGTAATCGATGAAAATGATCTTAATGTCGTGATCCAGCTTATATTTTCTGGCTTTTGAACGGAACTGCTGAAGATTAATACCGGGCGTATCATCGATGATCAGTCCGGAATTACTTATAACGCCGGCACTCTCAACGAGCTTGGCCCATTCTTCATCTTTGAGTTTTCCTGTCCTTAACGCCTGCGAATCGACTCTTGACTCCAGGGAGAACAGTCGGTTCATCAACTGATCCTTGGACATCTCAAGTGAAAAAATAGCGCACGGCAGATTCTGTCGAAACGCCATATACTGAGCTATATTGAGGACAAATGCAGTCTTTCCCATAGAAGGTCTGGCCGCAATCAGAATGAAATCCGAATTCTGAAAGCCCGATGTCTTATAATCCAGATCCAGAAAGCCGGTTGCAAGTCCTGTCACCTGGCTCTTCATCCTGGACGCTTTTTCTATCCTTTCCAGGGTGTCCATAACAACATCCCGGATGGGAATCTCCTGATCCGTTGTCCTCTGCTGCAGTACCTCAAAAACATTCTTCTCGGTCATCTCAAGAATTGTCTGTATATCTGTTTTTTCCAGATAGCACTCATTCTCGATATTACCGGTCACCTTGATAAGTCTCCTGAGCGTCGCCTTCTGGCTGACAATCTCGGCATAGGATCGGACATTGGCAGATGTGGGAACCGATGAGAGGATATCTGCAACAAATGCCATGTCCGCGACCTCGGGCGGCACATCCTCCTTGCGAAGTCTGTCCTGAAGAGTCACGACATCGACAGGCTTTCCCGCCTCATTCAGCTCCCTCATGGCTTCGAAGAGAACTCCGTACTGCTGCTCATAAAAGTCATCCTTGCTCAGGATCTCGCAGGCAGCGATCACCGCATCGCGACTCATCAGCATGGAGCCGATGACCGATTTTTCCGCCTCCGGCGAATGGGGCGGTATGCGCTTAATAAGAGCTTCTTCCATACTGAATCAGATTTCCTTTACAATAACCTTCAGATCAGCTGTCACCTTAGGATGTATGCGAACCTGCACAGTTGACTCTCCGAGTTCGCGGATCGGAGATGCAAGGTTCATTTTCTTTCTGTCGAGCTCGACGCCCAGCTGCTCCTTAGCCGCCTCGGCAATTTCTTTCGTGGAGACAGAGCCGAACGCTCTTCCGCCCGTTCCGATTTTTATGCCGACCGTGACGGACTTTGAGGAAAGGTCTTCGGCAAACGCCTGCGCCTCTTTTAATTTTTCCGCCTCGATCCTTGCTTCATTCTTTTTCTTCAGCTCAACATCTTTCATATTCTTCGGTGTAGCCGCCACAGCGAGCTTCTTCGGAAAGAGCATGTTGCGTGCATACCCGTCGGAAACATTTACTATATCATCCTTTTTTCCGAGGTTTTTTACATCGGCAAGTAATAAAACTTTCATCAAATATCTCCTTCTTCCTGCATCTGCAAAATTGTTTTCTTCAGAAGTGCCCTTGCCTCCGCCATCGTCGTTTCCGGAAGCTGCGCACCTGCTATATTCAGGTGTCCGCCGCCGCCAAGCCTTTCCATAATCAGCTGTACATTGATTTCATCAATTGCGCGGGCACTGATATATATCATTTGATTGTAATCGGTAAGCACAAACGACGCCTTGACGCCTATTACCGAGAGCAGCTCATTGGCTGTCTGAGCCGCGACAACTGTCGGACTCTTCAATCCTTCACTCCTGCATTCAGAGATAGCGAAACATTCAGCAAATATTTCCGCCTCCGCTATCGACCGCGACTTGGCCTGAATGTCCTCCATGCTGTCACGGAACATCTTGCGAATGCGCGTTACATCCGCTCCGTTCCTTCGGAGATAAGCTGCGGCTTCAAATGTACGCACACCGGTCCTTGTCAGGAAGTTACTGGTGTCCACCATAATTCCGGCATACATGGCGTCCGCCTCGAGCGGCCTGATTTTCAGAGATTCGTCAAAGTATTGAACGACCTCCGCGACCATCTCACATGCGCTCGAAGCGTATGGTTCAATATAGGACAGCACCGCATTCTGAATAACTTCTCTTCCCTGTCTGTGGTGATCAAGCACAACAATCGCATTGGTCCTTCTGAGAAGATCTTCGCACTCCGTGTAATTCGGTTTATTTGTGTCTACGACGACAACTACGGTACCGCTGTTAATGCGCTCCTTTGCCTCTCTCGAGGTAATGAACATGTGCTCACCGTAATCCGGACTGCCTTTAAAACCGTCCACCATCGGCTTTATGGAATCCGGGGGATTATCCATGACGATCGCCGCGGGTTTATCTATTGTTCTGGCGCATCGGTAAATACCGACAGCTGCACCGAGGGCATCGACATCCGGAATCTTATGGCCCATAATAAAGACTTCATTCTTGCTGGAAATGATTTCTTTCAGTGCATGAGCCTTAACACGCGCTTTGACTCTGGTGTACTTTTCGACGGACTCAGTCTTTCCGCCGAAATATCGTGTATTGTAGCCTTCTTTGACAACGACCTGATCGCCGCCGCGGCCTAATGCAAGTTCGATAGCACCCCTCGCAGCCTCTGCATTCTGAATGAAATAATGCGAGCCGAATGCAATGCCTATGGAAATCGTCATCGACAGCTCATTTCCGACATTGACTGTCTTTACCTCTTCCAGAATGGAGAACTTCTTGGCCTCAAGTTCATCGAGTGCTTTCTTTCTGATGATAAAGAAATACTTATCCTTTTCTATCTTGCGGCAGATACCGTCAACATCCGTAAAGTACTTGTTGATTTTTCTGTCAATAAGCGCGAGCAGCAATGATTTTCTCAGCTCATCGACGCTCTCAAGCGCTTCCTCATAATTGTCCAGACTCAGAAGACCGCAGACGATACGATTATTATCACGATCTTCTATGAGTTCCGACAGTTCCGTCTCATCGAAGAGATAGAGGGCAATAACGGAATTACGCTCGGGATCCTGATCACCGTTTTCCATATCGATCAGCTCTTTCATGACGATCTTCTGCATCGCAGCGCGGTAAGTGTTTTCGCCTTTTACGACCGTCACCTCGGTTCTGATATCTCTTCCCGGAAGCTTTGCGTTGGTGATTTCGGGAAAGATTCCCGCAATGTTCTTGTGGAAGTTCAAATCCTTGCCGGCGATCCCGGCAAATTCGTCATTCATCCAGAGCACGCCGCCCCTGAGATCGAGAAGCGCATAGGGAAGGACCAGTTCCTGAATCAGACGGTGCTGGACCTGCCCGTACTGGGCGGCAAAAGAAACCAGCTCATTTGCAAGACGCACTTTCTGATGACGGTACAGAATCGCTGTGACCGCAAGATAAGTGAGGAGCAGTGCGATACCTGCATACGCTGCCTCCTTGCCGGCTGCGACATACAGCAGAGGGATGGCAGCTATGAGCAGAAAACTAAGCCAGATGGGGGTCTGGATGTATCTGCGGACCTGATTGGTGATTTCAAATTGTTCCATAAAATCTCCCGCTTCTTACTCATTTCTGTCAGGCTGAGTATGAACATGCCGGCATTTTTTCAAATGCAATCAGACAAGCTCACACCGCAGCCTCTGTCACTAAAAAAAGAAGCCCGTCACTAACACAGGTTATGTGACGGGTTTTATTATAGCCTATAGAAGCCGGGTTTGCAACTTCCGACTCAGGTTCAATCCTGAACGTACGGAAGGATTGCCAGATGGCGGGCACGCTTTACGGCAAGTGTAAGTGCACGCTGATGCTTGGAGCAGTTACCTGTGATTCTTCTCGGAAGAATCTTTCCGCGCTCGGAGATATATCTCTTAAGCTTATTTACATCCTTGTAACTGATCTCGCCTTCCTTGCCGCAAAATACACAAACTTTCTTTCTTCTGCGGAATCCACTGGGTTTTCTTCTGTATCCACCTTCACGGCCTTCGCCATTTCTCTGATAAGCCATTGTCAGCTCTCCTCTCTATCTTCGTGCCTCCCTGCGGGAGGGTTCTCATCCATTGTACCGGTCCGTTTGACCTGTTTTTAACATTTCCTCCGCCTTAGAGGAATCTCTGCTTCGTATCAGAAGTCATTGCCTTAGCTGAACGGAAGCTCCTCATCAATCCCGTCCGGGATATTCATGAATCCGTCACCCGAGAAATCTGCTGCCGGCGTCTCACGGCGCTGTGCCGGAGCCGGTGCAGGCTGTGAAGCCGGAGCGGAATACGACTGTCTCGCATTGTAAGCGGCCGCATTCTGCTGACTTGCTGCCTTACTCTCGGCAAATTCGATATTATCGATGACGATCTGGTCACGGTAAACCGTCTGACCCTCACGATTCTGATAATTGTCGTTCTGCAGACTACCCTGAATAACTACTTTAACGCCCTTGTGGAGATATTTCTCCACGAATTCCGCCTGACGGCCGAATGAAACACAGTTGAAGAAGTCGGCATCCGCCTGTCCCTCTCTCTTAAATCTGCGATCAACTGCAAGCGAGAATCTCGCTACTGCGTTTCCGCTTGCTCCGTAACGGACTTCCGGGTCACGCGTAAGGCGCCCCATCATTACTAAAACGTTCATATAATGTACCTCATTTTTCTGACTGAATTGTTATCATCAAATGAGCTTTATTCCTCTGCCGGTGCCTCTTCTGCCGGAGCTTCCTCTTCAGCCGGTGCCTCTTCGACCTCAGCCTCATCTGCAGCTTCAACTTCTACAGCCTCGACTGCTTCATCAGTCTCCTCGACCGGTGCCTTCTCCGGTGTTACCTTGAATGTATCATTCTCATCCTTGCGGATTACAAGATAACGAAGGACATTTTCCATAATTCTCATACGGGATTCGATTTCAGCCGGTGCTGATGCGTCAGCTTCGAACTGTACGAAGAAATAGAAAGCTTCTGTCTGCTTCTGGATTTCATAAGCGAGTTTGCGCTTTCCCCACTCCTCAACTTCAATGACCTGACCGCCGAAACGCTCGATCAGCTGCTTTGCATTATCAACAACAGCCGCTACGCCTTCGCTGTCAAGTTTTGCGCTGACAACCAATGCCAATTCATACTTGTTCATGTTAATTTCCTCCTTTTGGTCTCCGGCCTCCCGACTTTGCGGGAGACAAGGAACATGATTAAACTCTCACGAAACCATACTATATCATACGCCAATTTAAAAAACAAGAACTTTCACAAAGAAAACCGGCTCATCCTTATTTTGAACTTTTTGAAGATATCTTCACAAAGAAAACCGGTTCAGAGATTGGAACTTCAGACCGGGCTTCTCATCCCCGCCTCTTCTTAAGATACAGGAAGACACCGAGCCCCATGAAAACGGCTGACACACATACTGCCGCCGCATACCCCATACCGCCGTCACGCGCGCCGGAACTCTTTTCCGCATCTTCTCTTTGGGCTCCGGAAAAGTCTTCCCGCACACTCCTGCCCGTTGATGTTTCCGGAAGATCGTCCGAATCCGTCAAAATATCGATGATACTATCCGATACGGATTCATGAGTTTCCCCATCTTCCCTGCTTCCGCCACTCGCGCCGGTTTCCGCGCCGGCCGCCGTTTTGTCGTTCGCATTATCTCTTGAATCGGTCGTCCCGGAGGACTTCTCGACGGTTTGATTATTCTCCCGCACCCTGTTTTCCGACTGATTTGCGCCCGATCTGCCGCCCTGACCATCCTCCGGAGCGCCGGGTACATTGCCATCGGCCGAAGTATTTCCGTCTGTCTGCGTTTCCCCCGCAGAAGTAACATTGCTGTCCTGAATCACATTATCCCGTTCACCGGATGGCACAGGTTTCGGCGGGCTGGGCGTGAGCGCCGCGCCGGATTTGTCCGTGTAAGCTACAGAGTAAGGCATATCTTCGCCCTCACTGTCTGCGAGATCCCGGATCCTGAGCTCCGGAACGTATCGCAGGTCTTCCTCCGAAGCAGGTTCCCATATAATACGAAGAAATACGCCCGCTTCCGAAAGCGGCTCTACCGTAAGGCACACAACCCGAAACACTCCCTTGTCCGCCAGATCATTATATGCAAATGCCCTCGGCTCTCCTCCTTCCGCCTCCGCCTTCAAGGGTTTCACTGCAAGAGGATCATAGACAGCATCTATATCATATGCATCGATTTCGGAATTCCTGTCAGATGCGATATACATTGCCAGGTTTCCTTCTTCCGTCTCCTCCATCCTGCATGTGATCCGCACCTTTTTCGCAGCTTCGCTGTTCCGGCTCATAAGGACCGCGTTTCCGTCAGCCCTGTATTTCCGTTCCATAGCGCCCGGATTGACAGCACTTCCGTATGAGCCGGGATATGTTTCAGCGCGGACAGAAGCGGCATTGCCCGCAAGGAGCAATGCCGTCATGACTGTACATAATGAAATATAGCCTATCAGTCTGAAAGCGTGATGCCGAAAATCATCTTTTCTTTGACCCATAGTTTTTCCTCGTGTAACTGTTCGGGCAGCCGCGAAGCTGCCGCTTTCCGCATTCGTTCAGGAAATCTTTACCATCTTCCATTTCTGTGCGGCTGTTGAATTCACAGCCCAGGAGTCAACATTTGTCGCGGACTTAATGGTTCCTCCGTAAATATCGAGAGCTGTACCGAGCGCACTTTGAAGCACCACCGATCCGTCTGATTTGCTGACTACCTTCCAGCGCTGCCCGGATGCATTGCTCCAGGTCGCCTGCCGGACATTTGCCCCGTTTTCTTTCGTATCTCCCTTGATGCCGAGCACTTTACCGGAATTCTCGTTCATGATCCGGTAGTAACCGTTTCCGCTGTACATCAGGCGGAACTTCTGAGAGGCACCGCCGGAATATGTGAAGAGACGCGCATTTGCACCGCTCGTCTTTGAGGCATTCGTAATCTCAAGGGCAAGTGAGGTCTTTCCCGCCGCACGGATCGTATACGAGTGACTGTATGTATGCGGCGTCGCAGTCGTCTCGACCAGATAGAACCGCTGATTTATGCTGCCCGAATAAGCTGCCTGTGCGATGTATGTCCCCGCCGTAATTTTCCCTCCGACCAGATAGACGGCCATATTGGTAGCATTATTCAGAATACTGTAGCTTCCGTCATCATGCTTTTTAAGCGTCCATCGCTGGAATTTTATGCCGGTATCCGGCTGCGTCTCAAGGGATGACGCACTGGAAGTCTGGTTGTTACGGATTCCGGCAACATAATCGGATTTCTGATCCGTAAGTGTATACGTCCCTCCCGAATTCTTTGTGAAGATGAATTTCTGAGCCTCGGAATTCTGCTGGGCACTCAGATAGATTCTCGCGTTCGGAAGTACACTTCCTTTCTCAACGGTGACGGCCCGTGTCGGTCCCTTGACCGGTACAATCATATAATTCTTTCCGGATATGATCGTCTCCGCAGATTTCACGGCGATAAAGGTTCCCTTCTTCGTACCGGCCATATAACCGGTGCCTGCCGCCGTCACGGTAGCAGTTCCGGGTTTTTCGTTATCGCTGAAAGAGATGGTATAGTGGGTATCGGGTTCAAGCGTCCGATAGCCGTAGACTACTTTCACGTCCACTGTCGCCTCGCCGTCTATCAGCGCAGCCGAAGCCGGGACAGTCATTGTGGCTTTTCCGATATCGGCCATTGTCTCCGTGATCGTCCAGACTGATGCCGCCTGAAGATTCTGACCGACTGCTACAATGAATTCTCCCTCATCCTGCTGGGATTCATAGATTTCGAGACAGCTCCCGCTGCTCTTATTCTGGATAATAAAACCGCCTTCCGCCTTAAGAATTCTCCACAGCTGAGCATCGCTTTCCGACCGCGGCATCTGAGTGATATAGCTGACACCCACTCCGTCTTCTTCGTCGAGAGTCATCATCAGACCTGTATAGAAATTCTCTATTCTGTAATAACCCGTCTCCGCTTTCTCGAATATAAATCCGAGTTCGGGAGCATCACCGGCAGCTTTGGTGATGACGGCGCAGCCTCCCTCGTCGCTCTTCTCCTCGGGTCCGATCACAAGTGCACTGTCCGGCACACCGATCAGTCTGAGACCGGACAGATCGCTTTCCGACGCATCGGCAATAACATCAAAGCCATATTTTCCCTGAACGCCTGCATAGTCGGCAATTACGGTTACATGTCCCGTCAGCGCACTGTCAGTCACCGTGACGGTACCGTCCTCCGATACAGTGACGCCCTCTTCATCACTGGTCCAGATCGGGTCCACCTTAATGTCTCTGTCAGTATCATCCGCAAGATATGCTTCCAGCGCAAATGTATCGCCGAGGTATGCAGTCTTAACCTCTCCGATGACCTGAAGCCCCTGAACCTCGTTGCCGTAGGCATAGATACAGGGACTGCGGTAATCTTTTGACAGTGACTGGCGTGATAAATTCTCAGTGGTAGCGCAATCGTAAGGTATTCCCTTGTAATAAAAATATGATTCACCTTCCTTGCAGAAAGTATCTCTCAGGTTGCTGGTAGGTCCTTCAAACGTGGTATACTGCTTTCCCGCATCATTTGAACAGACCGCTTTGACCGCAAACGTCTCTCCTCTCCCTATAGCCACACTTTTATTGAGCCTCACTCTGTGGAAGCCGTTTCCCGGGACGCTTCCCCCGGCGCTTGCGGCAACGGTTCCGCTGACAGGATCTAATGGGTCTGCAATATTTGTAATCAACTCGACCTGATAATTATTGGCGTTCGAAACATTGTAAAAGCCCACCGAGTCTATGGAGACAGCATGATCGGTCGTGAAAACATTAACACCGTAATTTTCATGAGTAGAATTTAGCATCTTGCCGCAGAACCCTGTTCCGGTATGGGAGAACACCTCGGTATCAAGCATCTTTCCCGGCACGGACTGTTCCATGCGGTAGGACACCGGATTATTCAGAGAAGCGTCTTCATATGAAACCCAGCAATGTCCTCCTTCTCCCCAATTATCTCCCCAGGAGTTATGAACATACCATGCACCGGGTTTCTCTGCACCGGGGATGACTTTCTCGTCATTCCATCCCTCAATGGCAACGGCATGATCTGCGCCGGGCTTTTCCAGATAGGTAACCGTGACATTTCCATCGCTGTCCTTAACGGATTTATTCGGCCATTCGGTGTACCACTCAGTGGTGGAATGCTTATTTGCCGAAAAGACAGATACCCAGACAGCCCCGTTTTCCATTATGACTCCTTTGAGCCGGTCTGTGACAGTATTCCAAAGGTCCTGCTTCCAGGAAGATGAATCGGTCGGGTAATTAGGAAGAAAGATCGCTTCCTCAAGGTGTGCGATATCATCGGTGTACTGGTCCTTAGACAGCGCATCATATGTGTACGGATATTTATTTTCATCCGCAGCCCCAAGCAGATCTGCCATGGCAGCGACCGCCATGTAAAATGAGCCGGTCGTATTGTACCAGCTAAAGAATTGAGCAGGCTTTCCGTTATCACCGTCACGATTATAATATCCGTAGAGAAGGTGTTTTTCAGACAGATTGATACTATCTGTTAAGCCGCCCTTAATGAGAGATCTCTCAGCACATGTCATGGCTGCATATACCCAGCAGGTCTGTTTTGAGCCTTGTGAACCGACAACTGTATCCATCGTCGGGTAGTATTCCGAAGGATAATTTGAAGCCCCCACCAGTTCCTCACGGGTCAGATCGGAAGCGGTGATTTCATATCCGAGGACCGGAATGATTTCTCCGTCTGCAGCCTCCGGATCCTCACAGAAGTCCATTGCACAGAGTTCGTCTTCATCCGCAAATGTCTCGGAAATATGCCTTCCTTCATTATGTATAATAGTGACAGTGCCCTCGGCATCCTCAGCCGGAATTTCGGTCTGCCCGGACGAATTATTCACATCGTCTGATACAGACTCTGCTGATAAATCTCCATCTGAATCCGCATTACTCTCGACAGCTTCATTATCCGGGGCTTCCGCCGCTTCAGGTTCAGGTTCTGCGGCTTCTGCCGGATTTGCCGGAGTCACTTCTTCGTCGGAATATTCTTCTGAGCCCCGCAACGCATCGGCCTTTCCGGATGTTTTGTCTGTGTCTTCCGAAACATCGGAATTTGCATAAGCTGAAATCTCACTCTCCCCGGATGCGTAAACATTCATCTGCGCGGGCATAGCAAGAGCGGCTGTCAGGAGAACAGCCGTTATTTTAGAAAAAATGTTTCTCTTCATTAATGAACCTCAATCTGTGAAAATACCTGGCCGATCGGCTCTCTGATTACCAAATCAGCCATTGAATCTCTCGTTGTAGCCGACTTGTTGATGAGAACGATCTTGTCACCGTTAAAGTAATCGATCAGACCCGCTGCCGGATAAACGACCAGTGACGTCCCGCCGATAATCAGGCAGTCGGCTCTGGAAATAGCCCGGACCGCTCCGTTAATGACATCGCTGTCCAGACCTTCCTCATAGAGAACTACATCCGGCTTAATTATTCCGCCGCAGGAATCGCATCTGGGAATGTCATCGCTCTCTTTCAGATAGTCCGGTCCGAAGAACTTTCGGCACTTTGTACAATAGTTCCTGTGGATAGAACCGTGCAGCTCGTAGATGGTTTTGCTCCCGGCAAGCTGATGGAGCCCGTCTATGTTCTGCGTGACAATTCCCAAAAGTTTTCCGGCTTTTTCCAGCTCGGCAAGCTTTTTGTGGGCGGCGTTCGGCTCTACGTCGGTAATGAGCATCTTGTCCTTATAGAAACGATAGAACTCTTTCGTATCATGCACAAAAAAAGTATGGCTGATGATCTGTTCGGGCGGATACTTATATTTCATATTATACAGACCGTCCTGCGACCTGAAATCCGGGATTCCGCTCTCGGTCGAAACGCCCGCTCCTCCGAAGAATACTATCCTGTTGTGCGTATCGATTATTTTCTGCAGTTCCTCTACTTCACGGCTCATATCTGTACCTCCTTTTATATAGAAAAAGCTCAGGCAATTGCAAAACTCCTGCCGATCATGTCAGAACAAGTTTCATTGTGCGCTTTCATCTCATGGCCAAAGTCACGAGAGTTCTGCGTCAGAGATTAAAATCGCAATACTTTGTTCCTCAAAGAAATCGTCCGGACAGAGTGCGGCAACTACCTATAGAAAAACCCTCAAAGAATCATTGCTTT
Source organism: uncultured Lachnospiraceae bacterium (assembly GCA_947302185.1). Next base: position 3,584 of record CAMYVI010000005.1, on the reverse strand, counting down.
GAGGGTCTTGCAGTAGAAACCAATTTTCCCAGGACCACGCAGCGAGTTGATTCATCACTCGTACATGTCGACAAAGTCACTGTGAAATCGTCTTCGGCAAGCGGTACCGAGTTGGAGACTTCCGAAAAACTCTGCATCTTCGTCTCCCACTCAAGAAATTCCTTCCCCTGCTTTGAGAAGAGCATATAGACATCCGAATTCACCGGCGCATTGAAAGCCGCATAAATATGATATCTGTAGTTGCCCTTCGGCGTCAGGATCCAGAAATACGGCGCCGAATCATACCTCGACTGTTCTTTCAGCCTTTTCAGCATACCGAACATACTGCCGCTCTTCATATTGTGCCCATAGACGATCGTATTGGGATCTGAGAAATCCGGCGAATTGCAGAAATCTTCGAATATAGCCCCGGCAAATAATGATTCTCTGCGAAAAGTCCTGTGCAGATAGTACTCATTATCCGTGGTCCGGCAGACCGGATAACTGATTCCGCTTTCCGCATCCACATAAATCCATCCGACGATATCAGGATTTACACTTTTCAGCTCTTCCCAGTCTACTTCGAGCGGAGGTTCGGCGTCTTCAATGAACCTGCCGTCCGCCGTCTGCACCGGCTGCTCTGCTGAAGACTCTTCCGTTCCCGGTTCAGAGTCCTCAGGCTTCGCGACCGGTTTTGTGAATTCCTTCTGAATATCCTCATATTCATTGTCGGCGGCGGCGTAACCGTAAAAAATCGTAAAGAGCTGATATCCCGAATAAATCAGAACCGCAAATGCCGCTATCAGGATAATTGTCCTGACCACGCCGAGCCCGCCTTTTTTTTCGTGATTTTCCGTTTCCCTCATATAACCTGCTTAATACTCCCGGTTTTATTCTTCATCGCGCAATACTCGTGGCTTAAGTCATGAGATGCGCGCAAAGTAAAATTTAGCTTCATCGCGCAATACTCGTGACATTTCAAACTGGGAGCTGACTAATTACAATAATCTGTCAATAAATTACCACTGCTGTTCCTATGTCAATTGCATTGTAAATAGTTTCCATATTCCAGGGCGGAATATTCACGCATCCGTGAGATCCGTTTCCGAGGTAAATGTCTCCGCCGAAATCGTCTCTCCACGGAGCATCATGAAGTCCCTGTCCTCCGTTGAACGGCGCCCAGAAACTTACCGGTGAAGCATATCCCTGAACATCGAGGGATCCCAGCACAGCATCTTCCTTCTTGGCGTCGACCGCGAAGCATCCCCTCGTTGTTCCTCTCTCGGGAGTCGGCAGTCCGGTGACAACATCCGTATCCATGACGAGTTCGTAATCCTTGTAGCACCACAGGTGCTGCTCGGATATGCTGACTTCGACATAGGTACCGGTCAGGTCTCCGTTGTCCCATCCCATCGCGCTGTAAAGGAATGTCGGCGTGCGCTCGCCCTGTGCTCCGGTCAGTATCGCATCCGTTACGTCCGCTATGGTCACATCTTTATCAATGACCCATCCGTAATCTCCGCCTTCCTCGACCATTACGACCTCACCGGAGTGCGTCGTGAATTCTCTGGCAAGACCAAAGGTATCATATTTCTGGCCCCATCCGTAGACAAGGGTTCTGATCCAGTCTGTGGGGAGATCGACATTTGTCCCGTCATCCACAACATTGGGTTTTACGGTATCGCCGTTGACTACCTCTATGTTGTCGCCGAATGCATACGTGACGTTGACCCTCATGTACTCGTTCCACTTGTCCATCCGGGCTTTCAGCGTCTCGTCGTTTCTGTATACGCTCGGATGATTATAGCAATCATCCTTAACAATGTTGATTGATGTCTCGCCTTTATCGAGAGCTTTCTTAACTGCCGCGGTGAACTTTTCAAGATTCACCTCATTGCCTTCCACCTCATCCTGGATAGAGAAAACATTGTTCTCATCCCTGAGAGTTGCATCCTGCGGCTTAGTCACATTTTCTTCTTTGAAGCACTCGAGACCGGCAATCGTCTCTGTCACTTTATTCTCGTCGTACTTCGTACCGGCGTTGATTTCAAAATCAGTGCCGCCTGTGAGATGAAGGAACCATTTGCCTTCCTCCTGCTCTTCCATGAGCTCATCGACCTTGCCGTCATCGACATATTCGAGGCCGATATTTCCGGCTGTGATCTTCTCGTTCCGGTTCAGCTCCTTTATGGTAAGAGAGTAATGCGAGACATTATCCTTAATGCCCTTCTTGACCTCGTCGACTGTTTTTTTGGATGCATCCATGCCGTTGATGACAGTCCCGGAAAAGAAATGCGTGGTATAGAATTCCTTATAGTGCTTATGGACCTGTGATCCGATAATCGCAGCAAGCACGAGTATACCGGCAACGCCGCCGATGATCATTCTGCGCTTTTTCTCTTTTTCGGGATCGATCGGAACCGGAGGTTTTGCTTCTGCGTCATTCTCTGCTCCGGTCTCCTCTTCTGTACCGTTCTCTTCTGTTCCGGCGCTTTCGGGCTGAGATTCCGCGTCTGTCTCTTTCGGTTCTCCGTCGGAGTTTTCCGCCCCGGTCTCCTCACCTGTGCCGTTCTCTTCAGTACCGTTCTCTTCTGTTCCGGCGCTTTCGGGCTGAGATTCGGAGTCTGCAGCTTTCGCTTCTCCGTCAGGACTTTCCGCCCCGGTCTCCTCACCTGTGCCGTTCACTCCTGTTCCGGCGCTTTCGGGCTGAGGCTCCGCGTCTGCATCTTTCGATTCTCCGTCGGAATTCTCTGCTCCGGTCAGGACGCCGGATTTCCCGGAGCCGTTCCCGCTCTCGTCCTTTGCGGACACCTCTTCCGACTCCGCCGGCCTGTCTTCATTGGAATAATTATTCTCCGCATCGGTCTCCCCGGTCAGGCTGTCAGCCCAGTCCTCAAAGACTTCGTCGGATATATCTTCCTCCGATTCGTTGCCGTCGGTCGAATCTTGCGGCTTGTCCGCAGTATTTTCCACAGCCGGTTCTTTTTCTTGTGAATTGTTCGTGGGAGCGGCAGCTGTATTTGCATTTTCAGCTTCCGACTTATCGGCATAGACGGCCTTCAGCGCCTCTTCCCTGCTCATTATGTCCTCTAAAGAATAGTCTTTCTCCCACTTGTTTCTGTCGGATATCGAATCCCTTCTTTCGTTATCCATTCTTTTACCCCTTACATAAGATATAGGAAATACGTGCAGCTGCCGGGTCTGCCGGGCAGCTGCCGGTTATTTGGATCCCTTTTCCCAGAGGTATTTCTGCACGCTCACAAGCTTAACTGCGAGGACAAATACCTCGGTTGCCTTTCTGAGTTCCTTCTCCGTCGGATAGGATGGTGCGATTCGGATATTTCTGTCTCTCGGATCTATTCCGTACGGGAATGTCGCGCCCGCATCCGTCAGACGAACGCCTGCCTCGGCAGCCTTCGCGACGATTCTCTTGGCGCAGCCGTCAAGCGAATCGAAGGAAATGAAGTAACCGCCCTTCGGATTCGTCCACGTTCCGATTTCCAAGTCGCCGATTTCTCTTTGGAGTGTCGACTCGACAAGTTCAAATTTCGGGCGAAGAATGGCGGCGTGGCGCATCATGTGTTCTTCCATATTTGCAAAGTTTC